>JAISAX010000065.1 GCA_031266495.1 Opitutaceae bacterium | reverse complement strand
CGGAAAAATCACCCGACACGTATTCCAAATGGCACCACAACTCAGCGGACTCTTTCCCGAAGGCGAAGTCCACGCCGTGCGCGGCGACCTGCACCGGCCCATCTCCGGGCTGGTCATGGACAGCCGCCGCGTAGTCCCCGGCAACGTCTTTTTCGCCCTGCCCGGCCACCGCACCGACGGAGCGGCCTATATCAACGAAGCCATCGCGCGCGGCGCCGTGGCCATCGTCGGCACGCGAATCCCCGCGGTGACGCCCGCCAAAGTCACCTACGTGCAAGTCGCCGACCCCCGCGCCACCCTCGCCCGCGTGGCGCGCCGCTACTACAAGGCGCCCGACACCGACCTCGACATCATCGGCATCACCGGCACCAACGGCAAGACCACCGTCGCCTGCCTCACCAAACACCTCATGGAAGAACACCGCCGCGTCGGCCTCCTCAGCACCGTCAACTACGACCTCGGCGCCCGCACCGTCCCCTCCTTCAAGACCACGCCCGAAGCGCTCGACATCTACGGCATGCTCGCCCAGATCCGCGACGCCGGCTGCCGCGAAGCCATCATGGAAATCAGCTCGCACGGCATCGCGCAAAACCGCGTCCTCGACCTCACGCTCGCCGCCGCCGTATTCACCAACCTCACACGCGACCACCTCGATTACCACAAAACCCTCGAAGACTACTTTGAAGTCAAGGCCCGCCTCTTCACCGGCGCCGCCACCGCTGGCGCCACCGCCACCGCGCCCGGCCAGGCCCCGCGCCACGCCATCATCAACCTCGACGACGCGCACGGCCGCGCCCTCCCCCCCCGCATCCCCCCCCACGTGAAGGTCGTCACATACGGCGAGCACCCCGACGCGCACATCCGCGCCACCGACATCCACCTCGGCTTCCGCGAGACCACCTTTCGCCTCCACTGGCCCGAAGGCGCCGCCAACGTGCGCACGCCCCTCATCGGCCGGTACAACATCAGCAACGTGCTCGCCGCCGCCGCCACCGTGTACGGACTCGGCCGCGACCCGCAAAGATACCTCCCCCGCCTGGCCACCTTCCCCGGCGTCCCCGGCCGCATGGAGCGCATCGAGACCGGCCAACCCTGGAACGTCCTCGTGGACTACGCGCACACCGACGACGCCCTGCGCAACGCCCTCGGCATGCTCCGCGCCATCACCCCCGGCCGCCTCCTCGTCGTCTTCGGATGCGGAGGCAACCGCGACCGCACAAAACGCCCCCTCATGACAAGCGCCGTGCAAGAGCAAGCCGACTTCGCCTTTGCCACCGCCGACAACCCCCGCAACGAACCCCTCCGGCAAATCTTCGCCGACATGAAGGCCGGCGTCACCGATCCGCGCACCCTCACCTGGATCGAGGACCGCCGCCGCGCCATCAGCCTCGCGCTCGACATGGCCAAACCCGGCGACTGCCTCCTCATCGCCGGCAAGGGACACGAAACGTATCAAGAATTTGCCGACACCGTCACCCCCTTCGACGACCGCCAGGTCGTCCGCGAACTCATCGACATTAAAAAGATAAAGCCTGAAAGCCTGAAAGCCTGAAGGCTGAAAGCCGGAAAACACGGATACACGAAAACACGGATACACGGATACCTGGAGCGGAGGAGCCGCACCAAAGATTCACTGCGGAGGTGCCCACGAAACACACGAAAGAACACGAAAAACAAACCACCGGATTTCTGCCTTTTTTTTCGTGTTCTTTCGTGTGTTTCGTGGGCACCTCTCCGGAGGCCATTCAAAACAGACCCGCGCCACACCACACCGCACACCACACCCGCTTCAGCCTTTATTATTATGTACACCGCCAGGCAACTCGCCGACTGGACCTCCGCCCGCTGGACCTCGCCGCCCGCGGACGGTGTGGCGCTGACCGGTTTCAGCGTGGACACACGCACGCTCCGCCCCGGCGAAATTTTTGTTGCCCTGCGCACCCCGCGGCGCGACGGACACGATTACCTTGCCGCCGCCCGCGCCGCCGGCGCCCCCGCCGCCCTCGTCGCAACGCCCTCCCCCGACCCCGCGCTCGCCGGGTTCCCGCAACTCGTCGTCCCCGACCCCCTCGCCGCCTTCCAGACAATCGCCCGCGAACACCGCCGCACCTTCCACCGGCCCGTGGTCGGCATCACCGGCAGCGCCGGCAAGACCTCCACCAAAAACCTGCTAACCCTTCTCCTTTCCTCCGACCCCGCCGACCCCGCCGCCCCCGGCGACGTCCTCGCCACCGAAGGCAACCTCAACAACCACCTCGGCGTGCCCCTCACCCTCACGCGCCTCGACCCCGCCCGACACCGCTTCGCCGTGATCGAAGCCGGCATCAGCGCCCCCGGCGAAATGGACACGCTCGCCGCCATGATCGAGCCAGACGTCGCCATCATCACGCTCGTCGCCCCCGCGCACCTCGAAGCCCTCCGCGACCTCGACACCATTGCGCAGGAAAAGACCATCCTGTTCAGCACGCTGCGACCCGGCGGACTCGCCCTGTGCGGCCCGGTGGCACGGGCTATTTCCGTCAAACGCCCGTGTTCCGGGGGCGTCCCGCCCGCGCCTCTCGCGCCCGCCACCTTCTTCCAGACCCCGACCACCACCACCATCCGCATCGGCGGCGACGACAGCGGCGACGACAGCGACAGCGGCGTTTTTCATGAACTGCCCCGCGTCACCGACGGCATGGCGCAAAACGCCGTCCTGGCCATCCGGGCCGCGCTCCACCTCGGCATTTCTCCGGCGGATATCCGTTCGCGACTCGCCCGCTGGCAACCCGCCCCCCTGCGCGGCCAATGGCAACACCTGCCCGTCCCCGCCGCCACTGCCGCCGCCACCGCTGCCGTCCCCGCCGCCGCCGCCAGCGCAGCCGTCAGCCGGCCCGTCTATCTTGATTGTTACAACGCCAATCCGGCCTCGATGGCCGACGCCCTCGCCACCTTCGCCGCCACCGCGACGCCGTCCGACGCCCCCCGCCTCTATCTTGTTGGCGGCATGGAGGAACTCGGCCCCGAATCCGCCCGTCACCACGAAGCGCTGGGCCGCACCCTGGCCGCCTGGCTGCGTCCGCAGGATTATCTTGTCGCCATCGGACCGCACGCCGGGATCGTGGCCCGCGCCGCGTCTCCGGGAAAATCCGCCACCTCCCGGGCGCCCGGGGCGGCGGGGGGGGCGCCCCCCCCCGCCCGAGCCCGCC
>JAISAX010000043.1 GCA_031266495.1 Opitutaceae bacterium | reverse complement strand
GGCCCCGCGGGGTTGCCAACCGAACCCCCACCGGGTGGCTGGTGGGGGGCCACGGGTAACTTAAGGTTTTCATTAATAATTCTTACTTCGGTCCCCCCCCCCCCCCCCGCCCCCGGATTGCCCGGCGAGACGCCGGGCAAAGCACGCGAGACGCGTGCGCTCCCCGGACCTTCCCGATCACGCTAAACACTTACCCGCGCCTCGTCGCAGCGGCAGGAATGCCGCCGTTCCGGCGGGCCGGTGCTGAGGCACTGTAAGGAAATAAACGGTGCGAATCTGCTTGGTCTTGAAGAGGGAGCCAGCGTCGCTGCCACGGTCATTTACCTCGGTAAACTCCCGTGTCAGCTCCTTGGCTCCCTCTTCAATCCCGGCGCATCTTCGCACCGTTTATTTCCTTACAGTGCCTGACTTCCGGCTTTCCGACCTTCGACCTTCCGACTTTTGACCTTCGACCCTCGCCCCCGGACCCGGCGCCTTTGGCGGCGCGGTGGGACCATCCACCCACTTGCATTCCACCAGCACAATCTTGGGGGTGGCCGGCGGACCGAGCCGGTTCACATTGAGTTGTTCGATGACGAGATCGAGCGCAGCCGCGCCGACGGCTCCGCGCTGTTCATCCACATAGGCGACACCTTTCATCGGTATGTCGATCAGTGCGAAACCGCAGTCATCCGGAATACGCACTCCGTTCGCCGCCAGCCAGCCCGGCACCTGCTCGAACGACAGGACAGCATCGGGACGGTATCGACAAAACCACTTCATGAATCGCGATCCTCCCTCGGCCCACCGGGCCGCGATCAATGGCGGCACGCGACGCGTCCCGGGCAACCGGCTCTGTTCCAGATACGCCTGGGCCAGCCACTCGCCGGCGAGGCGGTCGTTCACCTCGTCGCCAAAGGCCACGCCAATCCGCTCGTAACCCAGCCGGCCAAGCGCACCGAAAGCGGTTTTCACCGCGTGCAGATAATGGCAGCAGGCACGGTGCAATCCAGGCTCGACCAGCGAATAGCCGCCGCAGGTCGCCGCCGCGAAATGCTCCCATTGCAAATCGATCCGGTAACCCACTTCGTGCAGAGGCCCCACCAATACACCGCGAATACCACGCGCCCGCAGGATGTCGCTCATCCGCCGTCCGGTCATGCCCGGCTCTCCCAGCCAGAATGGCTCGATCTTGTAACCGAATTCGGCGGCGCGGGCACACGCACCTTCGTAGAATGCAAGACTCGCCGAGTTTTTCCGCCAGGCGTCGGCCGCAGGCCATGTCGTGAGCCAGGCGATGGTCTCGGCCCCGACGCGGTGACTGACGCGCACCCGCGCCATGAATTGCGAAATTTGCGGATCGGGCCGGTAACCGAGCGTCGTCGCCACACGCCGGATACGCTCGCGCGTGGCCGGAGGGATGGACGGATCGTCACGAAAAACCCGCGACACCGTCATGCGGCTGACGCCCGCCCTGGCCGCCACCGCCGCCATGGTGATCCTGGATGCATCGAGCTTCACGTTGTGACCAGCGTGCGCGCCCTCGCCGGAGAATCGCAAGCCGCCAGGAATCTTGCCGGCCAGCCGCCCCCGGATGCAGGGTGGTAGCGCGGAGACAGCCACCGGGGCTGTCATTGTCGAGCAACCACCGGCGTCCCACCCGGCCCGTCGCCGCCAAGAAACGCCTCCAGCGCGGCGGGATCGATTTCCAGCACGCGGACGCGGCGGGTTTGCGCATCGTTGCAGATCACCCGGCGGCCGTCCGGACTGATGTGCGGATGCGGATGCCAGGGGTGCGGGCGCAGGAAACTGCCGCGATGGAGAAATTGCCGGGCGCCGGTGCGGAGGTTGACGGCGACGATGTCGCTCACGCCGCCGTTGTCGGCCCAGCCGGGGAGGATGGGGCCGGTGTCGTCGAAGCGTCCCATCGTGTCCACAACCGCCCAGCGTCCGTCGCGGCTGATGTTGCAGTGCCAGTCGCGTTCGCCGGGCGAAACCGGGCGGGCATGAGGCGTATCCACGATGTCGGCACCGGAACCGGCGAAACCGGTCTCGTAGAGTCCGCGCGGGCTGCCCGGGCTGTTACCGAAGGCCACGGCGAGCGCGGCGGGCTTGTGGTGCATGGCGAGTTCGTGGCCGATGTAGAGGGGTTTTCCGTCAGGCGCGATCTGGTCAAAAATCGCCCGGCCTTGCGGAGCCGCGTCCGGATGCCAGGCCCACATGCGATCGGTGACGAGGCTGCCTTCGTGTGAAAACAGAATCCACGCCGGGTCGGCCGGGCTGCGATGCGTGTGGTTGAGCAGCCAGGATTTTTCCAGCACTACGCGCCCGCCCCCGGCGTTGTCACCGTCCACGCGAAAAAGGCGCATCTGGTGACGGCCGGGCGGGGTGTAGTCGTGAAAATCGGCGAGGACGGTTTCGCCGTCAGGCGAGATGTCCGGAAGATCGCTCAGGCGCCAGGGAGCGGCGGATTCCCAAAGCACGCGGGCGGTGGCCTCGCCACCGGAGAGTGCCATCACGACAAGGGAATTGCCGGCGTTGGTCACGAGCACGCCGGTTTGCGAAATGCCGTAATACATCTTGACGCCGGCGAGGGAACCGGCGGGCGAAGTCGCACCGGTCGCCGGATCGAAGAGGAGAAAGGTGATGCGGCCGCTCTTGCCTCCGGGCGGCGGAGCATCGGGACGCGCCAGCACCAGGGTGCGGCCATCGGGCAAAAATCCGTTGGCATGCGGATACGTGAAATAACAGCCTTCCGGACTCTCGACCATGCGCTGGACCAGCGGTGCTGAAACGGCGGCCACGGTCGCGGCGAGAGTGGCAAGAATGGCGAGAGATATGTGAAAAAACAGTCGGATGACCGGAGGTATCATGGTTGATGGCACGAGCGCAGAGAGAGGTGCAAGAGAGAGAGAGAGAGGGGGGAGGGGGGGGAAGTGAACGTCCGTCTTGTATCCGCTGTCTCGTCAGCCCCGGCGGCGAAAAATACAACAGGCCAAAATCGTCAGTCCGCCAAAAAGGGCCGCCGTGGTCGCAGGCTCGGGAACAGGCGCGGGCGCGGTGGTCGTGAAGAAGGCGTAAGCGAGGTTGGTGTTGTTCCCGTAAGCGGCGTCGGTGGCGATGATCGATACAGATGAGGACTGGCTGCTCACACCGTCTGCGTAGGCTGCCATGGACTTTTCAATGGCCAGGGCATTGGAGGGCACCAACCCGGTTGGACGGAGGTTGAATCCGTAGCTTTTGTTTTTTTCCAGTGCCAGCGGGGTGTCGAACCGGATGTAGAGAAACTGGCCTGCGTTGACGAGTGCGGTAGTGAGCGTGAATGACACGGTGATCGTCCCGCCTGTTACAACCTTTCGGGGATAAGTGGCATTATCGATCTCCTGGATGTCGAGGGCGAATTCCTGCGAGGCGGTGAACATCTGGCCGCTAACCGTGTTTTGGTTGCCGGATACAAGCAGTCCGAGTCCCGCCATGGCGAGGTCGCTGTTCCAGACGAAGGTTTGCGTGATGCTCCGCTGATTGTCCGCGGCGATATAGCGGGCAGTGGTTCCGTCGGAAGGGCTTACGCCGACAAGAGAACTGCCGAGGTTCCTCACGTCTTCCGGCGGGAGCGCGGTGCTGGCAAGGCTGGAGAGCACCACGGCGCGGGCGGCGGTGGTGGTGGTGACGGCGGCGGAAAAAAGCGCCAGTGGAAGACACACGACGGCGAGGGAGGCGCGGGTGATGCGGGCAGTGCGGGCAGTGCGGGCGAATGACGTTTTCATGGAATGATGTGTGTAGTTGTTTTTATGTTATGATACCGGATTGCTGTTTTGTCGTCTGTTTTTAATGACAGACGGGCGAGAGGCAGGAGAGAGAGAGAGGGGGGGGGGGGGGAGGGGGGACGAATGTAGAATGTAGAATGAAGAATGGCGAGGGGGGGGCGGCGGAATGTTCAGGGAGTGTAACCGGGATAGAGATTGTAATCGAGGGGAAGAGTGGCGACATGACCGTCCCAGAAGGCGGCGTTGCGCGAGTTGTCATGGAGGGGAACAGGCATAACGCCGACAATGGCGACGGAACCGGCGCCTGTTTCGGGTCTGACTTCAAGGTCCAGGTCCATAAGGGCGACATGCCGCGAGGGATCGGGAATGGCCGCCAGCATCATGGGGTTGTGCCAGGATTCCGGATACCAAGCTTTCCAGTCGGAATTGGTCGCGCCCCAGGGTTTCAGCATTTCGGTCCTGGAAAGGTAAATATTGCCGAGGGCGAAGTAGGCGGCGGTGGTGGCGGGATTGTATTTGGCGAGGAGAAGCGGCGGGATGACCGCAGGGAGAACCGTATTGTCGAGCGCCTTGGCGGGCACGCCGAGATAGTCACGGAGAACCCAGGAGAGTTGCGTTTCGTCGTTTTTCCGGAGAACGGCATATTGCGCGCGGGCAGCAGGCCCGGGCGGGGAATCGCGGTTTTCGGACGTGTAGGCGAGCGTGGCGGCCATGAGCTGACGAAGGTTGCTGCGTCCGGCGGCCTGCAAGGCAGTCTTCCGGACGCGCTGGGCCGCCGGGATGATGATCGCCGCAAGGATGCCGATGATGGCGATAACGGTGAGCAATTCCACCAGGGTAAAGGCTCCGGTGCTGCGTCGCGTACGCATGCAAAACCGGGAACAGGGCGGACGAAATGTCCGGGGTATCGAAGTTGTGGATCTCATGGAAACATCGTGGACAGGAGAGCGGGAGGGCGGGAGGAGATTGTTACGTTATAGTAACGCCCGGGTTTCCTGCCATCCTGTGCCACGGCCTCGAACTGCCCGCGACAGGATGGATGTAAGGCACCGTAAGGAAATAAACGGTGCCTTACACTCACACCCCCGCCGTCTCCCGCTTTCGCATGATCTGGTTCCGGTAGGCCAGCGGCGACACCCCTGCCTGCTGCGCGAACCACTTCGTGAAATGCGACGGCTGCTTGAAACCCACCCGGTGACACACCTCCTTCACCGACCGCCCTCCGTCCTCCAGATCGTGCATCGCCGCCTGTGCGCGCAGACGGTTCCAGTACTCCTTCGTATGCAGCCCGAACTGCTCGTAAAACAACTGTTCGATCCGCGCCCGTCCCAAACCGGTTTCCTGTCGCAACCGCTCGCCGGGAAACGGCTCGTTCAACGGCGCGCTGTTCAGACAATGCGCCGCCCGCACCACCCGCGGATCGCATTCGCCCGACTGCGCGAACACCCGCCCCTCCGCCACCAGCGCGTCTGAAAAATCCAGCAACCACTGCGCGAACGTCTTTTGCAACCGCCAGAACGTCCGGTAGTCCGTGGACTGTATCAACAAATGCTGTGTCACCCCCGGAAAATGCGCCCCCGCGATCCGGCACAACGCCCGCGCTGTCCGCTCCAGCTTCGGATACCGCGGCGCCGGGAATACATGCGCCTGGCTCCCGACAAACAGATTCTCCCCCGACGGCCATTGCGCCCGGAAATGCACCGACACGATCCGCGACCCCGGCTCGAACACCTGCCTCCCCGCCTCGTGCGGGCACACGATCCACTCCCCCGCCTTCGCACGGACTGCGCCCCGCCCCTCCCCCACCCGCACAGCGCCCTCCAGCAACAGCCACGTCCAGTAACCATGTCTCCGATCCGTCACTACATCGCGCGCAGCCTCTTCCACCAGACCGTCGTACACCCACAACAACTCTGACCGCAACCCGCCCCATGCGTGCATCGGCGCCTCCGGGTCCACCTGCGCCAGCGGCCGCTCCGACGTCCCGGCAACGGACCCGGAAGCAAGAACGGCTCTGGAGGAAACGGAAATGGAAACGGAAGGACGGAGACGCGACATTTTCAAAACAGATAAGCGAAAGTATAAAAAACGCCAGTCTCCATTCTCGCCCGGCCCGCTCTCCATTCGCAACTTTCAGGGAAACATTCACCACACCGCCACGCCACCACACCGCCACGCTCCGCGCCCCGCTCATTCCGCATTCCACACTCCGCACTCCCGATGTCCCTGAATTATTACAACACCGAACACGACACCCGCGCAGGCCAGACGCTTGCCGCCGATCTCTGCATTTACGGCGGCACTTCCTCCGGTATTGTTGCGGCCATTACGGCAGTCCGCCGCGGCCTCCGCGTCGTGCTGCTCAACAACGGCGCCCATCTCGGCGGGCTCACCACGGGCGGACTCGGCCTCACCGATTTCGGCAACAAAACCACCATCGGAGGCATCGCCCGCGAATTTTACCGCCGCCTCGGCGAACACTACGGCACCGGGGAAGAATGGCGCTTCGAACCCTCCGCCGCCTCCGCCGTTTACCAAAAAATGCTCGCCGAAGCCGGACTCGGCTCCGACCGCCTCACCCTCGTCCACCGCCAGTTTCTCCCCACCGGCACCACCGCCGCCGCCGCCGCCACCGCCGTTACGGTCACCGACAACCGCATCCGCGAAATCCGTCTCGAAAGCGGCCTCACTGTCCGCGCCCCGTTTTTCATGGACTGCACCTATGAAGGCGACCTCATGGCCGCCGCCGGAGTCCCCTTCACCATCGGACGCGAAGGCAACGACCGTTACGGCGAACTCCTCAACGGTGTGCAAATCCGCGAACACCACCAGTTCGAAATCCCCGTCAGCCCCTGGATACGCGAAGGCGACCCCGCCAGCGGCCTCCTCCCCGGCATCTCCCCCCGCCCCCCCCTCCCGACCGGCTCCGGCGACGCCTGCGTGCAAGCCTACAACTGCCGCATGTGCCTCACCCGCGACCCCGCCCTCCGCGCCCCCT
>JAISAX010000952.1 GCA_031266495.1 Opitutaceae bacterium | reverse complement strand
AGCCCCGCTACGCGGAGCATTTTGCAGGGATGGCCCGCTCCGGCGGGCCGCTGATGACCTTCGACCTTCCGACTTTTGACCTTTGACTGATCACTAGCGATTCCAACTTCTGAATCCCGGTTGATGTCCGGTGCAGGCAGCCCGGCAGCGGTAGCCCTCACCGCTCGTTTCATCGGCACAAAAAAACCGCCGCAGACGGCACAGGGCCTCTGCGGCGGTTTGCTGAAAAACGGACTGGCGTCCTTACTCCGCGCCGGTGGCCTTTTTGGCCTTGCTCACGCGCTTCGGCTTCGAGGTTTCCCCGGCGGCGACCGCGGCGACGGCGGCGGGCGGCTCCTCCTCGACAATCGGATTCTCCGAAACGACATCGAAACCGAGTTCGATGGTCACGTCGTGGTGCAACTTGATCTTCACCTCGTGCTTGCCGAGGGTCTTCACCGGAGTGAAGAGGTGGATCTTGCGGCGGTCGATCTCGATGCCGGCCTCGACCAGCTTCTGGTGCAGGTCGGCGGCGGTGATCGCACCAAACATCTTGCCGCCTTCGCCGGTCTTCACCGCAAAGGCAATGGCGGTCTTCGCGATCCGCTGGCCGAGTTCCTGCGCTCCGGCGAGTTCGCTGGCCTCGCGCTCGGCACGGCGCTTGCGGAGCGCTTCGACGTGCTTGCGGTTGGCTAGATTGAGGGCAAGGGCGTGTTTCTGCGGCAACAGAAAATTGCGCGCATAACCGGCTCGGACTTTGACCTGGTCTCCCTCGGATCCGAGGTTCTCGACCGGCTTGAGGAGCAGTACTTCAGTGTAGGCCATGGGTGGGTGTCTTTCGTTGGATTCTTGTTTGCGTCGTAACCACAGGGTTACGGAGTTCGGCGTTCAGAGTTTGGTGTTTGGTGTCCGGAGTTCAGAGTTTGGTGTTCAGAGTTTGGTGTTCGATCCGGAGAACCGGGAACTTCACCGTGCGATCTCCGTGTCCTCCGTGTCTCTTCGTGGTTACCTGTCTGTTTTTCCGGATGTCTTCTTGAATAATGGTTCGTAACGGGTGGTTTCAGAATGGGACGTCGTCTTCGGCAATGTTGCCGGGAGGAGCGGGAGGCGCGGAAGATGCGGGAGGCGCGGCGGGGGACGGCGCGGGGCGGGTTGGCGGGCGCGGGGGCGGCGTGTGGCGTTCGACCGGCGGCTGGTCCGCCGCACCGTACTCGCCGGTATCTCCGGTTCCCCCCCCCCCCCCCCCCCCCTGCTGCTGCTGGTCATAGCCGCCGGAGGCGCCGGGGGTCGTGCCCGCGTTCCGGCCTCCGATAAACTGGCTGGTCTCGACGATGATCTTGATCTTGCTGCGCTTTTGACCGGTGTTCTTGTCTTCCCACTGGTCGTACTTGAGGCGTCCTTCCACAAGCAGGGGGTCGCCCCGTTTCATGTACTTCGAGATGATTTCCCCTGTCTTGCCCCAGGCTTCGAGGTCGAAAAAATTGACTTCTTCGCGCAGTTGCTGGGATTCGTCCCGATACTTGCGGTTGACCGCGAGTCCGAAGGAACAGATGGGGGTGCCTCGTGGCGTGACCCGGAGTTCGGGGTCACGGGTGAGGTTGCCCATCAGGATGACTTTGTTGAAACTGGCCATGGTGTGCTGTGGTTGCCGGTTGCCGGAGCGGAAGCGGGGGGGGGGGGGGGGAGGGTGGGGGAGGACGCGCCGGTGACGGCGTGTCCGGCACGGAGCCGGACGGAGCCGTTGCGCGGAGCCGTTGCCCGCACGCGCGCTCAGTTGTTCTCTATAAAGGTGCGATAGACGCTGCGGTTGAGGCGGAGCCGTTCCTTGAGGGCGGCGGGGGCGCTGGCGGGCGAGGTGAAGTTGACCTGCACGTAGTGGCCGGAAACCAGCTTCGGGTTGGTGACGCGGACGAAGTCCTTGAGACCGAGGTCTTCGACGGCGGTGACCTGGCCTTCGACGGCGGTGATCTCGGTTTTGACGCCTTCGACCAGTTTTTCGATGGTGTCTTCGGTGCCGCGGTTATCGAGGATGAAGGTCGCGCGGTAGTTGCGGGTGTTGGTGCTCATGTGGTGGCTCTGCGGGTTCGGGTTCGTTTGTTCAGATGGTTCTGCGGTTCAGGATGTTCATGGCCCGGTCTGGCCCCTCGTCGATGAGGAGCCGGAGGCCGGTTACGTAGTGTTCGAGATTTTGTTCAAGGAGTGTTTTCTGTTCAGGTGTGAATTTGCCGAGGACGAAGTCCGTCAAGACCATTTCGCGGGGGAGCTTCGGGCCGATGCCGAGGCGGTAGCGGACAAATCCGCCGCCGAGGCACCGGAGCAGGCTGGCCACGCCGTTGTGGCCGCCGGCACTGCCGGTGACGCTGACTTTCACGAGTCCGAGGTCGATCGTGAGGTCGTCGTACACGGCGATGACGGCGCTGGCGGGGATTTTGAAAAATCCCGTGAGCGCCTGCACCGCGCGTCCGCTGTCGTTCATGTAAGTGAGCGGTTTGGCGAGGAGGATGGTGCGTCCGGGAACGGGGTCCCAGCGGGCCACTTCCGCCCCGGACGAACGGCGATTCTCCCAGGAGAGGCCGGTCTGGCGGGCGAGCGCCTCGACCACGATCCAGCCGATGTTGTGGCGGGTGGATTCGTAGTCGCGGCCCGGATTTCCGAGGCCGGCGACAAGCGTGATGGACATGACAAAGAACGGCGTCGCGCCCGGCGGTGGCGGCGGGCGTTTTCCCGTTGCGGGGAATCGCGGCGCGTCGCCGGGGCGGCGGGGAGATTATTTTTTGGCGGACGAGGCGGCGGCGGCGGGGGCCTTGGCTCCGGCGGCGGGTGCGGCGGCCGGGGCGGCGCCGGCGGGCGTTTTGGCTCCGGCGGCAGGCGCGGCAGCGGCGGCGGTGGTGGCAGCGGCGGCGGCTCCGGGAGCGGGTGTGGCGGCGACTTCTTCCTCGACCACCTGGCAGGAGACGATGACGTGCCCCGGAAGGTCGCGCAGTTCGACGCCGGCGGGGGCCTTGATGTTGCCCACCTTGATGGATTCGCCGGCCTTAAGCCCGGTGACGTCCACCTCGATGTGCGGAGGCAGGTCCCCGGGCAGGCAACGCACGCGCAGGGTGTGGGCGTTGATGTCGAGCACGCCGTTCTGGTTTTTGACGCCGAATGACTCGCCCGTGAGGGTGACGGGGACGTTGATGTCCATTTTCTCGTCGGCCTTCACTTCCTGAAGGTCAACGTGAAGGAAACGGTCGGTGATGGGGTCGCGCTGGACTTCCTGGAGGAAGGAGAGCGCCTTTTCGCCCTCCTTGTGGACGAGTTCGATGATCAGCGAGCGGCCGGCCAGTGACTTGAGGAGCCGGGTGAACTCGGAGGCATCGACGGCGAGCGTCCGGGGGCTGGTGTGCTTTCCGTAGAGGATCGCCGGGATCTGGTTGGCCTTGCGAACGCGGCGGGAGGCCGACCGGCCTGTCTGCGCGCGGGGCGTGACGGTGAGGATGTGTTGTTCTTTGCTCATGGTTTTCGTTCCCCCTGTCCCTCCGGAACTGGAGGCAGGCGTAGTGGAAAAGGGGCGGATGCAACCGGGGTCGCGCCGCCTTGGCAACCAAAACTTTTGCGCCGCACAAAAGCCGCATAAATGGGGGAGAGAAACGGGAGAGGGAGTGATTGACGCCCGGCGCCGGCAGGAGACCATCGGCTCTTTTTTTCCCGACTTTTGCGCCATGAAATGGTTTCGCCCCCGTATCGTTCTTCCCGGCTTCGTCCTGATCGTTTCCGGCGTCGCGTCCTGTTGTTGTTGCGGCGGCGGGGTCGCGCCCGAATCCGTGGCGCTCGGCTCGGGATGCACGGAGATTTCCGGCCCCCGGCAGGCGGCAGTAGTGACGGCGGAAGCGCGGTTCGCCCCCGTGTTTTTCGACCTGAAACCGTGGATCGGCGGTTTCCTGACGATCACCGACGACGCCTGGTTCCTGGGCGCCGGCATCGTCCGGACGCTGGAAAAAAACGATCTGCCCTGGTTCGTCGGCGCAGGCATCGGGGCCGGCTATTACGAGCGGGGCGAGGGCAAGGACCTCGGCAGCCATTTCGAGGTGCTCAGTTTTGTCGAATGCGGCTACCGTTTCGCTGACAACATCCGGCTCACCCTGCGCCTCTCCCATATTTCCAACGCAAGCACGGCCTCCATCAATCCGGGGACCGAAATGCTCACGCTGGGCTGCACGGTGCCACTGGGCAGGAAATGACAAGGCCGGCGGCAACGGCAGCGGCGGCAAGGGGGGGGGGGGGGAGGAGGGACCGGGAAAAGAGGGACCGGGAAAAGACCATCAGGCGTGAACCGGTTGGCCGAGCACCGCCTGCAAGGCGTGCAACAACCGGTCGCTCCAGTACTGGCCGGCCACGGTGAGGCTCCACTGTTCGCCGCCGCCGTCGCCGTCGCCATTGCAGCCGTCGCCGTCGCAGCAGCAGCCGCCGGACGAGTCGCCCGCGGCAGACGTCTCCAGCAGACCGGCCTCGCGCCACTGGACAAGCAGCCGCTCCGCCAAAGCAAGCGCCGCGGCGCTCACGCCGACGCCGGACCAGGCGGACGGCACAAGCACGCACGCCTCGACCTGCGCGGAAAGAATTCCCGCCCACGCCGCATCGGGCGCCGCGCTCCGGCCCAGGCAATTTTTCTCACCGGCCCTCACGGCGGCAAACCAGGCGCCGAGACCCGGCGTATTCATAAAACCATGACCAGCCCAGCGCCCGCCCGCCCCGCACCCCAGCGGCACGATGTCGCCCGCGCCCTTGGCGAGCCGGTTATAGACGCTCCGTTCCCGCGCGCCCGGCCGCGCCCAGTGCCAGCGCGACAGCCGCCTCCAGCCGGCGACCCGCAACCGCTCCACACCCCGGGCAAACCGCCGCGCCATCACCGCCTCGCTGGCCGGCGCGGCCCGCCCCGCCTCCGCCAGACGGGCCAACGGACTGCCGGGAAAAATCTTTAACCGGTAAAGATCAAGCCCGGCCACGGATTTTTCCGCGATGGCGGTTTCGAGATCTCGTTCCCAGCCGGCATCCGTCTGGCCGGGCAACCCGTAAAGGAGATCCACGATGACCGGAGCCTCGCCCGCCGCCGCCGCGCCGATCTCGCGCAACCGCCCGAGCAACGGCCCCGCCTCAAGCCGGCGTCCCATCGCCCGACGCACATCGCCGTCAAAAGTTTGCACTCCGAGCGAAAACCGCGTGGCGCCGGCTGCGCGGCAGGCGGCGATTTTTTCCGCATCGAAGGTCGATGGCCGTCCCTCCACCGTGATTTCGACGTCCGCCGTTACCGGAAATTTTTGACGTATGCGCAGGATGACCGCCGCCAGCGCCTCCGCCGGCAAGTCGCCCGGCGTGCCGCCGCCAAAATAAACCGCCTGCACCGCCGGTGTCCGGTCCGGCGGCAACCCGGCCAGCGGAGCGGCGGCAAGCTCGATCTCGTCCAGCAACGCGTCGCGGTACGGACGCCAGTCCGCCGGATCGGCATAGCGGTAAAAGGGACAAAACACGCACCGCGCCGCGCAAAACGGGAAATGCGCATACACGGCCACCGGCCTGCCCGCCGCCTGCGGGCGCGCCGTCGTCGTCGCCACCACCTCGCGCCATGCCAGCGCATCCGGGGGTTCCGGTTTTGTTTCCGGTTTCGCTTCCGTTTTCGTGCGGTGACGCCGCAGTTCCGGCGCGTCAAACGCGCCGGTCAGCGGATCAACGCCCGTGCGGGCAAAATAGCGGTCGAGGTCGGGAAAGGTCGTCGTGGTCATGGTCGTGATGGAGGACGTGGTCGCAGTCACGGGAAGGGAAACGGGCTGCGCTGAAGTGGCATGGGCTTCCAGCCCATGGATTGGAGTGGCATGGGCATCTTGCCCATGCGCGTTGCCTCTCCGCTCCGGCGTGGCACGGGCTTCCAGCCCGTGTTCCGGAGTGGCACGGGC
>JAISAX010000920.1 GCA_031266495.1 Opitutaceae bacterium | reverse complement strand
CCCCCCCCCGCCCGCCGGCCAAGCGGCGAGCGAGCGGATGTTATAACCCGTTCCAGGTGGCGGCGTCGGGGAAGGCGGCGGCGACCTGGGCAGGGGCGAGGGCGCGGATGGCGTAGTCGCAAAAGAGAAAGTGAGCTTTGTCTTTCTGGCGGTAGTCGATGCTGGTGTTGCCGGTGAGGGCTGCGTTGGCGATGTCGGGCTGGACGCGGTTCCAGCCTGTGCCGTCGCGACAGATGCCGGTGGCGCTGACGATGGCGTCAAAGAGGAGGGGCGCGGTTTTCGGCGTTCTGATGTCGGCGAGGGGACGACGCCTGGTGGTACTGGTTGCGGTAGTCGCTCCGGTGATACCGAACATGGAGCCGGCGGCGGAAAAGGCGCGGCGCACGGCATTGGAACTGCCGGTGGATTTCGCGTTGGGACACGCAAAAATGCTGCCTGCAAAGTCCGCGTAACCGCTGCTGTTTTTCGGCAAATAGGTGACAAAATCCGCGTCGCGCATCCAGGGGTTGTTGTTAACCGCGACCGGCGGATACTGGAATTTGTTGTCGTTGGCGTAGAGCGCCAGGGCGAGGCCGACCTGGCGCATTTGCTGGAGGCTGCGGGCGGCGCGAGCCGAGGCACGGACGCCGAGCGTCACCGGAATCAGGATACCGGCAAGGATGCCGATAATGGCAATGACGGTGAGCAACTCGACGAGGGTGAAAGCGGCGGCGGCTCCCGCTGTTGGCGCCCGCCGGAGCGGGACCGCAGATTTGCATGACTGCGAATTGTATATGTCTGGTTTTGAGTTCATAGGCGCGAACACGGGGTCCGGTTGGGCGAGATGGATACGTTTATCGGAAACGAGTGAGGGAAACGGTAGGCGGGCAGGGGAGAGGCGGTCAATTTTCGGGCTGGTTTCAGGGCGGTTTACCTCGTGCAAAACAGATAGTTTTGCAGTAAACGCTTTTCTGAAAAACTGATGTTACGCGGGCCGAAGCCGGCGCGGGCTTCGCAAGCGAAGATAACCGTTTAGCGGAGAGGGGAGAGGAGCGAGCGGGATGCCGCCGCTCCGGCTTCGCGTAACTTGACTGAAGTTACGCGGACTGCCATGAAGAGGCACGGGCTTTTTCTGACAATCCCCGTGGACGACGCGCAGCGTCGCCCTTTGCCTCCAGGCAAGATCATTTGTTTGAGAGAATTTCAGTTGTTTACAGTGAATGACACGAAGGTGAGCAGGGAGGCGGCGCGGCGCGCCGTCCACGGGCTGGAAGCCCGTGCCACGTCGATCCGCGTAACTTCAGTGATACAGGTAATCTTTCGGTCGTGGCGCGGCGGGCGGGGCGGGCGGGGCGGGCGGGCGGCGTCAGCGGTTGTCCATGTCGGGCCAGGACCAGTTGACGCCAAATCTGGCGGGTTTTTTGATCCAGCGAACGCTGGCATCCCAGGCGGCGATGTTGAAGCCGCCGCCGCCATGCGGGAGGTTGCCGGCGGGACGCTGGCCGGCGTCGGAATCGTCGAGCCACCAGAAATTGGTATCCATCGCGATAACACGGCTGCGGGGGGTGTTGGAATCGGTGTAGGTGGGGATTTTCATGGAAGAGTTGTCTTTGTCTCTCGCGTAGTAATTGAGGAGGTAACCGGCGAAGAGCTGGGCGGTGCCGGAGGTGCGATACCAGTAGGTCATTTCGTCGCCTTTGTAATGCGGGCAGAGGAGGATCTTGGGCGTGGACATGGTGCCCTCCGGGTTGTCGTAAAAGGACTGAAGGCCGAGATAAGGGAGGAGCGCTCCCCACGCCTTGAGATCGACGGCGCCTCCCGTGCCGGCGAGCACGATGGCGCGCCCTTCGCTGCCGCCTCCGGGAGGGAGTCCTTTGTTGTCATTGCGATACATGACGTGGGCGAGGCCGATTTGATGCAGGTTGGAAACGCAGGCGGCCTTGCGGGCTATCGCGCGCACCTTGCCGACGACAGGTATGATGATCGCGGCAAGGATGCCGATGATCGCAATCACGACCAGAAGCTCGATCAAGGTGAAGGCTCCGCGAGGGCGGGAGCGGGAGGGTTGTAGTGTGTTTTTCATGATGTTTTGGTTTTTTACGGATTTTCAGGGGACAAGACGGAGGGTTCCCAGTGATTGCGGGCTGTTCCAGTAGTTGAGGCTCCGGAAGGTTGTCATGCCGCTGAAACGACGATAGCCGTCGTCCGAATCGTCGCTCATGATGTTGCAACCGAGTTCGAGGCCGGGACGAGGGGAGATGCCGAGCATGGCGAAGGGAATGGAGGCCTCGACAAGGTAGCCTCCATGCCAGATGCGGCTGGCAATTTTTATGCGCGGTTCGAGGTTTTTGTGCAAAAAACCGCCCAGTGAGGCGAGCATGACGGCGGGCGGTTCGTCATGGAATTCGCGAGTGGGAGTCATGAAAACGAGATAGTCGTCTTTCGTGATCCTGGCGGCGCGTTTGTCAGCGGGCGCCGTGCTGAGGAAAAGGCGGATGTTGTCGGAATCTCTCCAGTCGCGGCTGGTGAGGTCGGGCAGGCTGAGGTCGTTGTCGAGGACGATGCAGGCAAAATAGAGGCGGGTGGAATCCCAGCGCAGGGCGGCTCGCGCAAACCAGTCCTCCCGCATGGGGCGGCCCGCGTCGCGGAGTTTCCATTGCCCGACTTGATCGAGGGTGACGAAATCGTCCGGGTTCCAGTCGGCGAGATTTCCGTCCACGGCAAGGCGGGCGGCGGCGGCGGGGGCTTGCCTGGCAAGGATGGTGTCGCGTCCGAAACCGGTTTGCTTCTCGTCAATGATACGGCGAACGGGCCAGGCGGGCGTAATGCCGGTGTCGGCCAGGTGGGGGTCGTAGGGGAATTTTCCGTTAATCCAGATGCGAGGCTCAAAGGGTGTGGTGCGGCGCGGTCCGGTGGTTTCGATGGCGAAGCGTGGCCGGTATTCCACGCCGGGGACGAGGTTGTCCGGAAGCGTCAGGGTGATTTGCCGGGCGACGGTCCGGCCGGGAGGAACGGCGAAGGGGGGCGGCAGTTTGATTGCCCAGCCGGGATAGCGGTTCAGGAGAACAGGGTGCGCGGTGATGGCCCCGGCGCCAGGATTGAAGACAACACACGGGATGTTCAGCGTGTCGCCCGGATTGGCGGTCCAGCGTTGCATGGGGGCGTTCCAGTTGCGTCCGTCAACCGGATTGGCGAGGACGTCGAGGCGAACGAACGAGGGGATGTCCGGGAGATTTTTGATGAGTACGGGACGGGGGCCGAGGCGGATTGTCCCTGTGGACGGGAGGGCGACGGGTTCGCCCAGAATCGTTGTCGCCTGGAGGTCGCGGTTCGCCGCCGGAGGCGGGAGATGGAGGTCCGCGCCGACATCGTCGCGGACAGCCCAGGCGGCAAGCACCACGGCGCCATCGGGACGGCGGAAGAGATGTTTCTGGACGGGTTCGACGGGATCGGTCCCGCCAAGCGGCGCGGCTTCTTTCAGGAGCGCCGATGTGTATTTGACAGCATGATACGCAGGCCGTGGATTGAAATCGCCGTCAACAAGCCAGAATGTCTCGGGGTCGTTTTTCCCGAAGAAATCGTAATAGTAGATGCGGTCAATGGAGTGAGATCGTCCGAGGAGGAAGAGGCGGGCCGTGAGGTCGGCCTGCTGGTCAAGGGTGAAGCCGTTGACGAGCGTGAGCTGTTGTGTAACCGGATTGAGAATACCCGGTTCGCTGACCTGGAAACCGGTTTCGGTGAGCCAGATTTTCTGGCCGTGGCCGTATTCCCCGACAATGCGCCGGCAGGCGAGAGTCTTGGCAATGCCGGCTTCGGGAGTGCCGCAATAAGGGTGCAGGGTGACGGCGCGAACGTAGGGGGCCAGGCCGGTCCGGAAGAGTTCGCGGAGGTAATTGGGCAGAGCCTCGGCGATGCCAAGGGTGGCCGGCGTGGCGTCGGGATTGGCGGCGAGGGTGCCAAGCGCCATCGCCTGGTTGTGCACCGTCATGTCGGCGGCGGCTCCGAATGCGGCCCAGCCGCTGTTGGTCTCGTTTCCGTACTGATAATCGAATACGCGTCCTTTGTAACGTTCGCCGACGGCCTTGGCCCAGGACCAGGCCATGCCGGCCTTGTCGGGCGCGTCGTAAAAGGATTCGGGAAACCAGGTCAGGGCCAGCAACGGGGTCATGCCGAAGGCTTCGGCGCCGAGCAAAACCTCGTCGAGTTTCGGGTCGAAACGGAAACGGTCTTGCGCGTCGGGAGCCTGGAAGCGGTGTTCCATCCGGATTGTAGTGACTCCGGCATCACGCATCATGCGCAGCATGCGCCATTGTTCCCCGGGGGTGTAGCGGTGGAGATGGGCGTTCATGCCGACAAGGGCGTCCTGTCCGCGCGGGCGAGGGCGGGGTGTGCCGACGATGGCGGAGCCGGTTACGGGTTCGCCTCCGGCGGGAATGACCGTGGCGCGGAGAAGGGCAATGTCGCCATGAAGGCTGGCAGGGGTGGAATCGGGGAAGGAGGGGAGGATGATGGTTGCGCCGGGAGCGAGTGTGCGGGAAGCGGAGGTAACTTGCCCGCGAAGGACGCCAGAGGGGAATTCAAGAGAACCGGCGAGCGTGAAGACGAGAGGAGAGCCGGTGTTGTTCCGGATTTCCCATACGGGGAAGTTTTCGGGGTTGTCGTCCCGTTTTGGCATGATGGTGAAGGGGGGGGGGGAGGGGGGGGAGGGGGCCGCCTGGCACAGGATCGGGAGGAAGACGGTG
>JAISAX010000894.1 GCA_031266495.1 Opitutaceae bacterium | reverse complement strand
CTCTCCCCCCCCCCCCCTCCCTCCCTCCCTCTCGCCCCCTTCCGCAACCGCCGCGTAAAACCCGAACGCCATGAAGCAAAACAAAACAGAACTGATCGTCGGAGCCTTCGTCCTGGCCGGCATCGTCGCGATCTCCTGGCTCGCCATCAAGATCGGCTCCGGCACGCTCCTCGGCAGCGGCTCCTGGCTCCTTGAGGCGCGCTTCGCCAACTCCGGGGGGATCAATCCCGGCAGCAGCGTCATCATCGCCGGCGTGCCCGTGGGGCGCGTCGAGAGCGTGCGCCTGGACGAGGGGTTCAACGCCATCATCACGCTCCGCCTGCAGGATTCGCTCAGGGACAAACTCCCGTCCGACACGATGGCCTCGATCAAGACCAGCGGCCTGATCGGCGACCGTTACATCGCGCTCGCCCCCGGCGGCGACGACGAGTTCTTCAAACCGGGCGAGCGCATCACCGAGACCGAGCCCGCTGTCGATATCGAGTCGCTCATCAGCCGCTTCGCCTTCGGTTCGGTGGACAAAGACGAAAAGGCTGAAAAGCTGAAAGACTGAAAGGCTGAAAGACCACCCGCCCTTCGCCACACCATGAAACGCCACCTCACCCTCCTCCTCGCCATTCCGCTTCTGTTTGCCGCGAGTGCCGCCACGGTTCGCGCCGCCGCCGCCGGGGACGATCCGCAAAAGACGCTCAACGCCGCCATCGACCAGGTGCTGGGCGTCGCCTACGACACCACGAGCCACCAGCCGCTGCACCAGCGGCTCCGCCCGGTGCTGGAACAGTATTTCAATTTCGAACGCGCCACCCGCCTCGCCATCGGTCCGGGCTGGCGCAGCTTCAACGCCGACCAGCAGAAGCGGACGATCGACCTCTTCGCCACCCTCGTCATCCGCACCTATTCGGATAAATTCGATCCGGGACCGCGCCCCGCCATCGCCTTCGGCAAGGCCAGCGAACTTTCCGGAACCCGGCGCGAGATCCCGAGCACGATCATTTTTGACGGGAAACGTTATGCCGTGACCTACCGCCTTGAGCTGGCAAAGGACAAAAACGCCTGGCTCATCTATGACGTGATCATCGAAGGCGTGAGCCTCGTGGCCAATTACCGCGCCCAGTTCGATCCGCTCTTCAAAAAGGGCGGCGCGGACGAGGTCATTCGTTCCCTTGAAAAAAATCTCCGGCAGCCTGTAGTCAGCGGTCAGCCATGAACGCCTTTCGATTCCCGGTTTCGTCCATCCTTTCGTCCTTCCTTTCATTTGCCGGCGCCTGCGTCGGCGCGCTGGTGCTGGCGCTGGCGTTGGCGTTGGCGGTTTTCCCGGTGCGGCTTGAGGCGCAGAAGACGCCGCAGCAGCCCGATCCCGAACTCGTCAGGAAGGTCGTGGAGGAGGACGATTTTGATGAATACGCCCTGCCCGAGGTTTTCGATCCGCTGGAACCGCTCAACCGGCTGACGTTCAAGTTCAATGAAGGCGTGTACGACTACGTGTTGCGTCCGGTGTCGAAAGGCTACGCGAAGGTCGTGCCCGGGCCGGTGCGCAGCGGGCTGACCAATTTTTTCGACAACATCAGGTTTCCCGTCCGGTTCGTGGGCTGCGTGCTCCAGGGCAAGTTCAGGCGGGCGGGGAAGGAGACAGGCAAGTTTGTCGTCAATACGCTCGGCGGCCTCGGCGGCTTTATCAGGCAGTCGGACAATGTGCCCGCGCTCGCGGATGTGCCACGCGAAGACCTGGGCCAGACTTTCGGCCGCTGGGGGATCGGGGCCGGCCCGTACCTCGTGCTGCCGATTCTCGGTCCCGGTTCGGTGCGCGACACCGTGGGGCAGGTCGGCGATTCGCTGCTCAATCCCGTGGGCTGGCGTGTGACGAAAGAGGAAGTTTTCGGCGGCTGGGAAGTGCAGACGGCGGTGTACGCGACGGATGTCATCAACGAGACGCCCGACCTGCTCCGCATCTTTGACGCTGCGGCGGGCAAGAACGCGATCGATCCGTACATCGCCACGCGCAACGCGTACCTCCAGTACCGCGAGGCGGCGGTGAAGCAGTAGGAGCGGCGGCATTCCTGCCGCTGCGGTGTGCGTGCGAAAAAAAACGCGAAGAAAACGCGAAAGAGCCGAAAAAAAGGGCAAAAATCAGGGTTTTACCTGATTACCGCGCTTGACAGAAAGCGGGTAAGAACGGGTAAGGTCGGCATCTTTATAACGACACTGCGCCCCATGACGACCCGCCGCCACGCCCGATCCGCTCTCCGTAATGCGGCGGAACCGTATGCGAAAAAAGTTACGCAAGTAACTGTAAAAACGTTATTTACCCCCCCCCCCCCCCCCCCATTTGTTGAGTTAATAGCAGGGGGAAACGACCCCGTATCGAGTGCCAGGCGGATGTGCCTTCGCCAGGCGAAGCGTGCCCCGGCGCACACGGAGACCGTTGCTCGCCGCGCAGGCCGCGCTGCGACCGGCGTTGCCCGCCGCGCCCGCCCGGCAGGTCTCCGCATGACTTCCCCGGGGACCGGCAGGAGCCCGATTGACGCCTGCGGGCTTTCTGTCGTCTCCAACAGGCTTTCTGTCGTCTCCAACAAGGTTTCTGTCGTCTCCAACAGAGGTTTCGGCGTCGCCGCCAGGACTCCTGTCGTCGCCAACGGAAGTTCTGTCGTCGCCAACAGGGTTTCTGTCGTCGCCGCCGGAAAGCCTGGCGTCGCCAACAAGACCCCCGTTGCTCCGAACCCAAACCCCGTTGCCTGCGCCAGGGCACCCGTTGCCCGGCTCGCGCCTGCCGTCGTCCGGTCCGGACGCCCGCGCCCGGCGATCAGGCACCCGGCCCGGCCCCCTTTCCCACCATGAACAACGCAGATTACATACCGCGGCCCCAGGCCGTCTTCAATAACTGGCAGGAGACGCTCGTCGCGTACCTGCTCGCGAACCTCGGGAGGTTCGGTCTGACGACCGACATGCTCGACGCGCTCATGGCCCTGCAAGCCGCCTGGCGCGACGCGTGGGCGCTCGCCAGCAACCCCGACAAGCGGACGAAAGCCACCGTGCAGGCCAAGAACGAGGCACTCGCCGCGTACAAGGCCGGCATCCGCCAGTTCGTGAACGAGCGCCTGACGTATAACAAAAAAGTGACCAATGCCGATCGCGACAACATGGGCCTGCCCATACACGACACCCACCCCACGCCCGCGCCCGTGTCGCAGGATGCGCCCGACATCACGATAAGGATGCCGGCGGCCCGTCGCCTGGAAATCCTCGCGAGGGTGCTGGCCAACGCCCTCAGGAAGAAGCCCGACGGCGGGCACGGCTGGGAACTGCGCTGGATCATCTCGCTCACGCAACCCACCAGCCTGGACCAGATCACGCACAGCGAGTTTTCGACGCGCAGCGCCATCGTGCTCGACTTTGACGAGAACCAGCGCGGGCAACGCATCTGGCTGATCGCCCGCTGGGAAAACACCCGCGGCCAGAAAGGCCCCTGGACCGACATCCTCTCCGCCATCATCCCCTGACGAGGCAAAACGCTGAAATCTGAAATCTGAAATCCGGGATCTGAAAAACCGAAAAGCTGAAATCTCTGAAAACATCATGAAAAACAGGAACCACAAAAACCATGCCGCCGCGCTGCTGGCTGCGCTGGCAATGACGGGGGCCGTGACGGTCCGGGGAGCCGTGGGGACCGATTACCTGACCGACTCCTCGCTGATGGTGAAGGTCGGCGATACCGACAACGCGGCGGACTCCACCACCGGCAACCTCTACGGAGCCGTCGCCTACGAGTACCAGATAGGCAAATACGAGGTGACGAACGCGCAGTACGCGGCGTTCCTCAACACGGTGGACAGCACCGGAGCGAACACCCTCGCGCTCTACAACACCAACATGAGCAGCAGCGCCTACGGCGGCATCACGTGGAGCGGCTCCGCCTATGTGGTGAAAGCAGGGTACGAGCTGAAACCGGTGAACTACGTGTCGTTTTACGATGCGATGAGGTTCACGAACTGGCTGACGACGGGGAACACGGAGACGGGGGTGTACAACCTCCTCGGAGGAGATGCGACCCCGATTAATGGCACCAGCGTGACCCGGACACTGGATGTGATCCCCGGCACGCTGTGGGCGGTAGCGAGCGAGGACGAGTGGTACAAGGCGGCGTATTACAATGGAGACGGCACCTGGCGCACGGATCCGGTGACGGGCACGCTGAAGGCAGGCACAAACGCGAACGGCGGCACGGCGAACTACAACGACGGAGGCTATGTGTTCCCCAATAATGGCGCGCTGGGCAATGGAGACCGTTTCGCGGATGTGGATCACTACGACCTGGTGGACGGAGCGGGTTCGTATTACGGAACGTACCAGCAGGGCGGCAACGTGTATGAGTGGAACGATACTATTACAAATGCTGATTTCCGTGGGATGCGTGGCGGTGCGTTCCTCAACCCCGACGACTACCTCGCGTCCTCGGCGCGCGCCAACTACGCTCCGGCCGACGAGTTCCTTTCCAACGGTTTTCGCGGGGTGGCGTTGTCCAGCCTTGCGGCCGTGCCAGAGCCCGCCACCTGGGCCGGGCTGGCCGGGCTGGCGCTGCTGGCGTGGGCGGCGCTGCGGCGTTATCGCGACGCGCGCGACTGACCCTTTCCCGGAGAGACGGACGCGAGTCCAGCGGTCTGCCTCCGGGGGTTTGTAGTTCATATTCATCGGATAATGCGGGGGCGGCGGGTCTTCGGGCCTGCCGCCCCCTTTTTTCGTCTTGCACAACGGATGTAACGCGACGGAGGGGAAGCGCCGGAGGGAGGGGGGGGGAGGGGAAGCGCCGCTGCCGCTGTCCTTGACTGTTCGGGGCCGCCTTTTACGTTTGCAGGAAACAGGTCATGAGCCGCGAACAAACCATCGCTACGTGGATGAGCTTCACCCTCAACACCCTTCGCAGGGCGTCGGGCCTGCCCCTGCCCGA
Organism: Opitutaceae bacterium; assembly: GCA_031266495.1. The sequence continues at coordinate 241 of JAISAX010000894.1, read as the reverse complement.
GTTCGTCGGCTTCCTCAAAAAATACGGAATCATCCGCTTCCTCGCCGACAATTACGAACTGACGTTACGCGGTTCGACTGTAGGGGCTTCGCTTGCGAAGCCCTCAAGGACCTGACACAAGCGGAGATACGTCAATCCGTTTGCCTGGCGCGGGCGTGGCCAGCGCAGCCCCCACACTCGAAACCCCGAACGGCCCTCAATTATTACAAGCCCATACACGGACAGCCGAGCCCACCCAAAC
>JAISAX010000877.1 GCA_031266495.1 Opitutaceae bacterium | reverse complement strand
AACCGTGATGTATCCGATTTTTTATTTCAGGATGGCGTGGCCGAGCGGAGTAATGTCCTGGTTGTCGCCGAGTCCGCCGCGCCAGCGTATCCAGCGCACGCGTCCGTGTCCGTCGTCTTCGTTGACGAGGAAGGTGAAGCGGACGGGAATGCCTTCTTTCGGGAGCGGCTTCGCGGACGGGAGACCGGACATGGCGAAGGGGATGCGAACTTCGTAACGGGTGCGGTTTCCTTCGCGCCGGATGAGGCGGGGCGCTTCGGCCTGGGTCAACGCGCGGTTTTCCAGCGAGCGGTTGGCGGTGTTGCGGTAACACCAGACGATGGCCCGGTTGTCTTGCGTGAGCGCGAGGTCGATGAGCGTTTGCGCGGTGGCGAGCGGGTTGTAAAATGCCACTTGCACGCTGTCCGATCGCCAGACTTCCGCGTCGGGATGGCCGGCCTGCATGTGCTTGTCGTCGGTAACGTCGAAACGGAAAATGACGTTTTCCCCGTCATGCGTGACATGGGCCTCGACGGAAAGATCATCGGGGCCGCGCCACACCGGGATCGTCGGGTCGAAGGCGAGTTCCGTAATGTCCTGCCGCATACGCAATGCCAGCGCGCCGGACGTCGCGGGCGTGGCGGACGCGGCGGAGGAGGAGGGAGAGGCGGCGGGAGGGGTGGAGTTTTCCCGGACAATCACATAACTTTCCCGCGCGACGAGGGGGAGCGTGGCGACCGGCTTGCGCGTGGCGGCATCGGCAAGCCCGAGCGTGTAGTGGTGTTCGCGGAGTGCGCCCGGCGTTGCGGAGGCGGGGGAGGCGGGGGAGGTGGCGGCGTCGGGAGGGAGGAGGAGCGTCACGTCGCGGCTGGCGCGTGGCGCGAGGCGGATTTCCTGCGTTGCCACGGTCGCGCCTTTTTCGTCACGCAGGGCGAGGGTTTGCACGACGTTTCCGGAACGGGTGTTGCGGACGGTGACGTGAACCGGCGCGGGTGCGGCGGCGTCGCGGAAAATTTCCGCCGGGGCGGTGAGTTCGCGTTCGTCGCCAGTCAGGATGCGCAACGGCCCGGGTCCGGTGGAGACGAGGTAAAACGGCTTGTCGCCAACGGGCACGATGTGATCCATGCCGGGGGCCAGCGTTTCGGTTTCGCCAAAGATGCCGATTTTGCGGACGCCTTTTTCATCGGCGCGTATCCAGAGTGTAGCGACGGAGGAGGCGGCGTTTTCGGCGGCCCAGCAGACGAGGACGCGGCTGCCGTCGTCACGCGCAAATTCACACAGGGTGAGGCCGTGCTGTTTTTCGATGGCGGCGAGGCCCGGGCGCGGAGCCGGGGTGGTGTTGGCAAGCTGGCGGATGAGTTCGTTGCAGGCGACGAGCGAGGGTTTTGCGCGGTTGTCGGAGGTGACGAGGCCGAAGGAATCGTCGGAGTCGGGGTCCATGTCCCAATAATCCTGGAGCGTAAACCAGATGTGGAATTCGGAATCGGGCCGGGCCTTGGCCCAGGAGATTTTTTTGACGAAGGTGAGCGCCTGGGCGAATTCGCCGCGAGGTTCGTAGCCGGAGCGTTCGCCGGATTCGGTGTTGGCGAGGCGTTTTTTCGCCAGACCGGGGCCGGCGGCGGCGAGCCAGGATTCGACCTGGCGGTGGCGCGTGGCGTAGTTGGGGAGCGTTCCGTGCGCGTGAAAGGCGGCGATGTCGTAAAGGTCGCCGTGCCGCGTGTGGAGGCCGCGGTTGAAGCCGGGTTTTTCGCGCGGGTGGCTGATGGTGGCGCCGCCGGTGGTGATTGCGATTTTCGGGGCGGTGGAGCGGAAGCCGCGCGAGAAGGCGGCAAACATGGCCCAATACTCTTCCAGCGTGCCGTGAAAAAAATCGAGGTCCGGCTCGTTCCAGAATTCGATGTAACGAATATGCGGATACCCGGAGAGGAAGCGCCCGAGGCCGGCGGCGTAGCGTTCGAAGGCGGCGAGGTCGCCGGGAGGCTGGCGGTTGTCGCCGTTGCGGACGAGCGCCGGGGGTGTGTCGCCAAAGAGGACGGCGGAGCCGATGCCGGCTTTTTCAAAAGAATCGAGAATGGGGCGCCAGGCTTCGATGCTGGCGGGGGCTTCGGGCATGAAGCGGTGGCCGGTGATGCCGATGCGGTTGATGTCGATGCCGAGGGCGCGCATCCAGACGAGGTGGAGGGCGTTTTCGGCGTCGCCGTTCCAGCTCGTGGTATCCTGCACGCCAATCCACATGGGACTTTTGTTGATACGGGTGCCGTTGGGGACAAACACGCCGAGGGAATCGTCATAATCGGTGACGACGCGGGCGTCGTCCGCCGCTTGCGCGTGAACGCGAACCGACCATGCGCCAACCGGCAGCGGGCCGAAATCGAAGGTCGCCACGGCCTGGCCGCGCGGGGGCAGCGTGAGCGTGCGGGTGAGCGTTTTCCCGGCTGTTTTCCGGGCTGCGCCGGGGCCGGCGGGGGAGGAGGGAGCGGCGGGAGGGGAGGTTTTCCCCGCGGCTTCTTCCGCGGAGCGCAGTTGCGCCGAAACGGTGATGGAGAGCGGTTTCGCTCCGGAGTTGCGGATGCGGTAGGCGGGGGCGACGGGCGCGCCAGGGGCGTAATTGATCCCGGAATACAACGGGAAAACGAAGAGTCGGTTTTTGCGGGGGAACGAGCCGGTGAGCGCCAGGTCATCCATGAAGACGCGGCCTTCGCAGGGGTTTTTTGCTTCGAGGATGATTTGTTCCAGGGAGGCGGGAAAGGCGACTTTGGCGGCGGCGGGCCAGTTGGCGGCGTCGAGCGGCACGCGGTAACGGCGCCAGCCGGCCTCGCCGAGGCGCACGGGTGGCGTCCAGTGCCGTTTGCGGGCGCTGTCGAGCAACACAAAGCGCAGCGACACGGGCAGCCCTCGCGAATCGGCGTCGAACTCGATGCCGTCGAGAAATCCGTTCACGCGGTTCGTTTTTTCTCTTCGGTAAGCGACCATGCGGGGCGCGTCCGTGCGTTCGGCAAACGCGAATCGCAGTTCTCCGGAATGGTTGTCGGCAAAAGCGGGCGCGGCGAGCGTGGTCCCCATCCATACGCCGCCGCCGGCAAACCACACGCCCGGCTTTTGGCCGGTATGGCGCACGGGGCGCCAGGTTCCCACGTCCTCGAAATCGGCGATGATCACGCGCTGGCTTTTGTCGGATTCGGTGGCAGGGAGCGTGGTGAAAAACGTGGCGGACAGTGCGCACAAGGCGAGACGCGGGAGGCGTATCAAGATTCGTGAGGTCATTGGCAGAAAAAAAGGAAGGGAAGGGGGGGGGGGGGGTGGGGGACCTTTAAAAAATTCTTTTTCCGATACACCAACCCGGCCGCGAATGGCCGCGAACGAACGCGAATAGAAATGCAACAATGGCGGCGAAGCCTCCGCACAATGCGGTCGCAGTGGTCGGCTCGGGGATGACGATGCCGTTGTCGTAGCCCAGAGTGACATTGGCGAGCATCATGCTTCGTTCCGTATCCATTGTCGCACTTCCGGCGTTCAGGAAAATGTTGAGCCAGGAAAACGAACCGGCGTTTCCCGGGGATGGGGCAATGGCGCTGTCCCGATAAAGCGAAAGGCCGGAGGCAGTCGTGGGCTTGCCAGTTACCTCCTCGTTGGTCGCGGTGACGGAGTAGCTTTTTTCGGCCAGATCAATGGCAAATGAGAAATGCGACGTGCTGCCCGCCGGGGCATTGAGCAACACGGTATTATCTCTGGCATACCAGCCCGCGCCGGATGCATCGATTCTCCAACTGTCATTGTTGCCGGTACCCATCCCGCTGCCCCAACTGGCCTGAGTGGAACTTCCATACACGACGAACGACTGGTTGGCAGTACTGGTCAGCGTGCTTGAGATGAAATCGAACTCCAGCGTCAGGGAGGAGAGGGACGGCGCGGATGCCAGGATTTCCTTCACGATGTCCGCCATGTTCACCGAGAGAAAAACGGTGCTGGAGGAGGTGCTGCCCTCCGCCGCCGTGTAGGAAAAGGTGTAAGCGTCGCCGGTGGCGCCATCACCGGCGGCATTTGTGACGTGGGAAGTGTTTTGGACCAGAACGCTCACGAGCGTATCCAGATTTTCGATTTTCAGGGAGATCGGGACAGCCCCGGCGATTGTCGTCGTGGCGAGAGTCGCGACGGGAAGGAAAACACGGGAGGATACCTTTGGAAGCAGGATTTTCATGGGAATGAGAAGGAATGCGGAATGTATGGTCCCGGTTTTTTGAAGAAACAAGGGCGTAGAAGGATGTCTGTGCTGCATTCAACCATACAAGGGCCGGAAACCCGCGCCATGCCGGAACACGGGCAAACCGATCCCGGACCGGTTCGGGATCGATCAGTTACACAGAGGACTCGGAGAAGGCACAGTGTTTCGGGTGGCCGTCAACGCCTTGGGACGCCTTTACTCATACTCCCCCCCCCCCCCCCACACACACACACCGGCGGTGCGTTGTTCCGTCGCGGACATCCGGATACGGGTGACAGCCGCGGCATCCGTTGCGGGATGTTTTCAGGCTGGTTTTTCTTCCAGACGTCCGAGCAGCCTCAGCAGGCCGTCGAGGATCGTCAGCGGATGCGGCGGACAGCCGGGGATGTACAGATCCACCGGTACCGTCGTGTCCGCTCCGCCGAGGACTTGCGGATTGCCGGCGAAGGGACCGCCGGCGATCGCACACGCTCCGGTGGCGATGACGATCTTCGGATCGGGCACGGCGTCCCAGGTCTTGCGCAGCGCGAGTTCCATGCCTTTCGAGACGGGGCCGGTGACAAGCAGGCCGTCGGCGTGGCGTGGCGAAGCCACAAACTGGATACCGAAGCGGGAGAGGTCCCAGCCGATGGTGCCGAGCACGTTGACGTCGGCCTCGCAGGCGTTGCATCCGCCGGCGCTGACCTGGCGGAGTTTCAGCGAGCGGCCGAAGAGTTTTTTGAGTTTCGCATCGAGCGCTTCGGCAAGGCGGAGTTGTTCGCGTCCGGGATCGGGAGTGAGGACGAGGTCGTCGCGCCGGCGCACGGCCATGCGGTGGTCGCCGGTCGGCACGATGGCGCCGTCGGGGCAGGCTTCGAGGCACTCGTTGCAGAAGAGGCAGCGGCCGAGGTCGAGAGAGGAGAGCCGTCTGTCGGCGGTGTGTGTAATGGCGTTGGTCGGACACGCGGGGAGGCAGTCGGCGCAGCCGTCGCATTTCGCCGGGTCAATCCGCAGCGCGCCGCCATGCCGGTCGGGTAGCGCCGGCGCCGGTCCTTGCGGCCAAGCCATGGTGGCGCAGCCGCGTTTCAAGCGATAAGCGATGGTGTCGAGGACGAACATGGCGATGAAATGTTTTTAGGGACCGTGAACGAAAACGAAGAGGTGCCCGCGAAACACACGAAAAGACACGAAAGCAGACATCTTCCGCTCTGCCTTTTTTTCGTGTCCCTTCGTGTGTTTCGTGGGCTCGTTTTCACAGGTCGAAGCCGCAATAGGAGAGGTTGAAGCTTTTGTTGCAGATCGGGAAATCGGAGATCGCCTGGCCGCGCAGCGCGAGGGCGAGGCCGGTCCAGTTGTGGAAGGACGGATCGACGATCTTGTAACGGCGGAAGCGACCGGTGGTATCCGTAATCGCTACGTGGCAGACTTCGCCGCGCCAGCCTTCGACGAGCGTCACGGCCAGGGAATCGGGAGCGGGGGAGGGCAGGGGGGAGCCGGTTTCGTCGCGGATCCGGATGGCGCCCTCGGCGGGCGATTCGAGTTGTTCGAGGATCAGTTGTCCCGCGCGCTGGATTTCGAGCCAACGCACGCGGGCGCGGGCGAACACGTCGCCGCCCGGCCACACGGCGACCGGCGCCTGGGCGAGGCGGTGCCAGCCCGCCGGATGATCGTAACGCACGTCGCGCACGATCCCGCAGGCGCGGGCGGCGAGACCGACGAGGCCGGCCTCGGCGGCCTGCGCTCCCGTCACGGTGCCCACGCCCTCGAAACGCGCGCGCGCCGAGGCGGCGTCCCAGAGCCAGGCGGCGGCCTGTTCCACGTCGGCCAGCGCGGCGCGGAGCCGCTCCGCGAGTTGCGCGGCGCGCGCCGGTTCGAGGTCGTGACGGCAACCGCCGGGCCGCACGAGGCCGCGCCCGAAACGGTTGCCGCAGAGCAGCGCGGTGAGATTGAGAAAATCGCCGCGGATTTTTCCGCAGGCCGAAGCGGTCGGCAAAAACGCCACGTCGCCCGCGAGTGCGCCAATGTCGCCGGTGTGGTTGGCGAGGCGTTCCAGCTCCAGGGCGATCAGCCGCAGCCATTGGGCGCGCAGCGGCGCTTCGGCTCCGCCGTCGCCGGCGAGGGCTTCGAGCACGCCGGCGTGGGCGGTGGCGTGGGCGATGGTCGTGTCGCCGGATACGGTTTCGAGTTGCGCCATTGTTATCCGGTGCGGACCGCAGGCAAGGGCTTCCTCGACGCCGCGGTGCTGGTAGCCGAGCGCGATTTCCAGGTGCAGCACCTCCTCGCCCGCGCACTGGAAACGGAAATGGCCCGGCTCGATCACCCCGGCGTGGACCGGACCGACCGCCACTTCGTGAATCTCGCCGCCGTCAACGTTGAAAAATTCGCCGTTGCGCGGCGCGCCGTTGCGAGGGCCGGCATCCGTTGTCGCGGCCAGGCGTACAGGTTTCAGCCAGGGGTGCGCCGCGGGCACGAGGCCGTGCTGTTCGTGAAGCTCGCGTTCGAAAAGGTGCGCCTGCGGATGGCGCGGCGTCAGGGACGGATAACTCTCGCCGGGCGCGAGCGGCGTGCTGCGGGCGACGGCCAGCGTGTTGTCGGCATCGAAGGCGATGACGGCCGCGATCCGCGTTTGCCCGTTCTCCGGCACGCCGAACCACGCGCACAGCCGCGCGCCGCGGGCGAGTTCGCCGGAGGTGCGCTGCACAAACTCCGCGACCGGCCATTCGGGGACTGCCGCCAGCGGGAGGTTCGTGGCGTTGGCGAGCAGGGCAAAGGGCGTGGAGCGGCTCATGGCGTGGGTTCCGGGACTGAGGGGAGCAATGGGAGCGATGAGACCAACGGGACGGATGTGACCGGGCGCACGGGGGGGGAGGAGGGAGGACTGGTGGATGCTTTTTGGGGGGACAGTTCTGAAACGGCGTCCGTCCACGCATCGCGCAACACGGCGGGCGTTGCCAGACCGAGCCAGAGGGACAGGGCGAGCAGCGCGAACGGCGGGGCCACCACGCCGGCAGTTTCGCGAACCAGCGGCACGGGCGGTTTTTGGTCCCCGTCCGTCCCCGTCTTTCCATAAACGACGGCGAACACCACGCGCGACATTCCGAAAAACGCGAACAGCAGGCAGCCGAGCAGCAGGCCGCCGGCCAGGCCGTGGCCGCCCGCGAAGGCGGTCAGGATCACGCGCAGTTCGCTGAAGAACGGGCCAAAGGGCGGGCACGCCGTCACGGCGAACATCCCCGCGATGAAGACCGCCGCCGAGAGCGGCGTTAACGCCGACATGGCGCGCGCGGCGTCCAGCGTGCTCGCGCCCGCCGCGCGCCGGAGGTTGCCCGCGCCCAGAAACAGCGCGCCCTTGGTCAGGCCGTTGGCCCACACGTGAAACAGCGCCGCCCACACGCCGGCCGCGCCGAGCGAGGCGGCGATGACGAGGATGCCCATGTGTTCGACACTCGAATACGCGAGCATCCTTTTGAAATCCCGCGTGCCCAGCAGGAAGAGCGCGGCGACCAGCATCGAGAACAGCCCGATGGTCAGCAGCGTGCGCCCGGCCACGTCGCCCGCGCCGGCGGCGTCCACGACGGCGCGCACGCGCAGGATCGCGATGAAAGCCACCGTGGTCACGCCGCCGGCGAGGACCGCGCCGACGATGCCGGGGGCCTCGCCGTAGGTGTCGGGTTTCCATGTGTGCATCGGGGCCAGCCCCATTTTTGTGCCGTAGCCGACGAGCAGCAGCACCCACGCGATCAGCACCCACGGAGGCGAGAGGTCCGCGCCCCGGGCCGCGAGCGAGGCGAAGGTCAGGTCGCCCGCGCCGCCGCCGTGCAGCGACGCGTAGCCGAGGGCAAACGAACCGAGGAGCGACAGCGCGATGCCCGTGCCGCCGACGAGCAGGTATTTCCAGGCCGCCTCGAATGCTCGCGGTGTATCCGCAAAGTGGAGCAGCGGCACGGTGGCGAGGGTGAGCGCTTCGGTGGCGATCCACAACAATCCGAGATGCCGCGCCTGCAACCCCGCGCTCAACAGCCCGAGCAACGACAGCAGCAACGCCACGAAGACACGGTTGGGCCGCTCCGCCCGCGCCCGCAGGTAGGCGACGCCGTAGGCCGCGCAGGCGAGAAACAGCAGCGACACCGCCGGCAGCGTCGCCCGCGCCACCGCATCGAAGCCGAGCCACGCGCGCGGCGATACCTCCGGGGGATTCACCAGCAGCCAGAGCGCCAGCGCCGCGTGTGCCAGCGCGGTCGTCGGCAGCAGTCGCGTGCGCGCCCGCGAATTTCTCCCCGGCCACGCCGCCGCGAGCGCGGCGCCGACGAAAGGAATCAGAATGAGCAGGTGGGCGAGCATTGTGTAAAATTAAGAATTAAGAATTAATAATTAATAATTCAGGATGGGCGGCTTCGCCGTCGGGAGGAGGGAGGGGGGGGGGAAGGAACTGGTCATGCGTGGTTCGTGTGCATGGGCTCGAAATTCTTAATTCTTAATTCTTAATTCTTAATTTTTGTTTATTCCTTCAGCGCGGTGAGTTTGCGGGTGTCGAGCGAATCGAAGGTGCGCTGGATGCGGTCCACGATGATGCCGATGACGAACACGCCGACGGTGAGGTCGAGCAGGATGCCCGATTCCACGAGCAGGGGGGTGGAGTGGAGGAGCAGCAGGCCGAACAGGTAGATGCCGTTCTCCAGTATCAGATAACCGCATACCTGCGAGATCGCCTTGGTGCGACCGATGAGGAGCACGAACCCGGTCAGCACGGAGGCCAGCGCGCCGGGCACGAGGAGCGTGTCCGCATGTTCCGGCAGCAGGGGAAGCGTCCGCGCAAACGCCACGGCCGCGATGGTGCCCGCCGTGCCGAGGAGCAGGGAGGGCACCTGGCCGATGAGCGGCTCGATCTCGCGCTCGATGTTGGCGGCGCGCATGGCCCGCCGCAGCAGATGCGAGATGACAAATCCCTTGACGATGACGGTCGTCAGCGCGACGAGGCCCACGCGCCAGTCGAATCTGGCCTCCAGCAGCAGAGGCAGCACGCCCAGGGCCATGCCCTGCACGGCTACGGCGCGGATCACGCCGGGCAGCCGGCTGCTTGCCAGCGCCACGAGGTTGAGACCCATGGCGAGGCCGATGAGGAGATTGGCGGTCGAATTCATGCCGCTCACGGAGCGCCTCCTTCCATGCCGGGGGCGAAACGCCGGGCAGATTCGTGGGAAAAGTTTGCCGCTACGGGGCGATGTTGCGCGTCGTCGGCAGCGGCAGGGGCGCCGCCGCTCCGGAGGGCGAGCAGCAGGGCGAACAGGCAGAGCAGGAACGCCGTCGTCAGGAGCAGCGGCACCTGGCGAAACGCGAGCCGCGCCAGCAGCGATTCCACCAGGCCCACGCCGATCGTCACGACGAGCACCGATCCGGCAAGGATGCCGGCGGCCGCCAGCGGCGGCCATTCGCCCATCGGCAGCACAGTCTGCGGCAGCAGCACCGCGAAGAGGAGCAGTTTCATGGCCGCGCCGTGCAGGATGATCGCGAGCGGCGGGCCGCTGTGATCGAGGATCATCGCCTCGTGAATCATGGTGAGTTCGAGATGCGTGTTGGGATCGTCGAACGGCACGCGGCAGTTTTCGGCGAGGAGCACGGTGAACAGGCCCGCGGCGAGCATCAGCGCGCCGCCGCCCGGCGGATGGTCGAGCATGGCGTCGAGCGCCACGCTGCCGCTCTGCACCGCGAGCGCGAGGATGGCCGTGATCAGCGCCGCCTCGGCAATCACGGCAAAACTCACCTCGCGCGCCGCGCCCATGCCTTCGAAGGCCGAGCCGGTTTCGAGCGCGGCCCAGGCCGTGCAAAACCGCGCGACCGCGAGCAGGTAAACGAACAGAAAGACATCGCCGCGAAAATCGAGGGCGCCGCCCGCCGGCCCCAGCGGCATCAGCAGCGCCGCCCCGAGCAGGGCGACCCAGGCGATGGCCGGCCCCGCGATGAAGCCGGGCGAGGCGAGGTCGCTGAGCACGACGCCCTTTCGCCAGAGCCGGGCGAGGTCGTAGTAGAGTTGCAGCAGCGGCGGGCCGCGACGTCCGGCGACCCACGCCTTCACGCGGTTGACGATGCCGGGCAGCAGCGGGGCGACCAGCAGCCACAACGCGAGCCGGAGCACGAGGTCGAGGAGGGTGGCGAGGAATGTAGTCATTGTCCGCTCCCTCCCGTGTTTCCGCCGAGCCAGGCGATGATGCCCAGCACAGCGAGGCCGCATAACAGATAGGCGATGTAGAACTGCAACCGGCCGTGTTGCAGGCGGCGCACGGCCGCGTTGATGCGCATGACGCCGCGAGCCGCCGGGCCGATGACGCGTTCCAGCACCGTCTCCGGCACGCGCTCCGTCAGGCTCGCCCCGCCCTGCGCCGACAGCATGCCTTGCGGCCGTCGCAGGTTTCGCTCGGGCCGGAATATCCAGGCGAACCACTCCGCGACGATCCCGGCAAATGATCCGCTGGTGTATTGCATCCGGGCTGTCGGAGCCGCGTATCCGCAATCCCAGGTTGGTCCGCGTCGCAGCGTCGCCGCATCCACGTCGCCGGGCGCGCCGCGACCGGCATGGACGCGACGCCACAGCCATACGCCTGCGCCGGCGAAAAGAACCGCCAGGGCGACGTGCACCAGGCCCAGTGTCACGAGCGGAACGGGCGGCGAATTTCCCGCGCCCCCCCTCACCGCCCCCCCCGCCGCCGCCCACGCCGGATTCCATGCGCCGACGGCACGCGAGACCGCCGGCCAGACGAGCACCGGTATCAGCCCGAGCAGCACACACAATCCGCCGAGCGTGGCCATCGCGCCGCGCATCAGCGGACCGCATTCGTGGGCATGCGCCACCGCGCCGGAACGCGGCGCGCCGAGAAAGACCGTCGCTCCGGCCTTCACAAAGGTGGCGAGGGCGAGCGCGCCGGCGATCGCCATCATGAGTACCGCCGGTATCGCCGCCCACATCGCCGCGTCGCCGCCGGTGGCGACCTCGAAGAGGCCGAGGTAGAGCAGCCATTCGCTGACAAAGCCGTTGAGCGGGGGCAGGGCCGATACGGCCGCCGCTCCGAGGGCGAACGCCGTTGCCGTCCAGGGCAAGCGTTTCCATAGTCCGCCGAGCCGGCTCATCTCGCGGGTGCCGGTGGCGTGGAGCACGCTGCCCGCGCCGAAAAACAGCAGCGCCTTGAACAGGCCGTGGTTCCACACGTGCAGGAGCGCGCCGACCAGCAAGAGACGTCCCCAGGCGGCATCGCCGTGCGCAGCGCCAAGCAGGCCGCCTCCGAGTCCGATGGTGATGATGCCGATGTTTTCCACCGAACAGTAGGCGAGCAGCCGCTTGAGGTCGTTCTGGACAAAGGCGAACGCAATGCCGAGCAACGCGCTGACCGCCCCCGCGGCAAGGAGTACCCAGCCGGCAGCCGACGGCACCGGCAGCCAGCCGCTGAAACGCACAAGGCCGTAAATGCCGAGCTTGATCGCCACGCCCGACATGAGCGCAGAGACGTGGCTCGGCGCATTCGCGTGCGCCGAGGGCAGCCAGATGTGCAGTGGAAAGAGTCCGGCCTTCAGTCCGAAGCCCGCGAGGGCGAGCCAGAACAACGGGGCAAGGCTGGCGTCGCCGACAGCGTTGGCGGCGGTGGCGGTGGCGTTGGCGGCGTCGCGCATGGGGCCGAGTTCCCAGGAACCGGTGCGCGCCGCCAGCATCGTGAAAAACGCGAACAGGCAAAGCGTGCCGGCGTGCGACGCTGCCAGGTAAAGCCAGCCGGCAGCCCGCACCTCCTCGTGCTGCCGTTCCAGCGTGACAAGAAAATAGCCGGCCACCGCAAAAAGCTCCCAGGCAATGAGGAAGTGCAGTCCGTTGGCATTGAGCAGGACCAACCCGATGCAAAGCACCATGACGCTCCACCAGAGGCGTCCGCGCCGGGCGGAACCGGGATGGTCCTGGTCGCTCCAGTACTCGTGCGAGTAAACAGCCCCGGCTCCGGCAACCACAGCGAGGAGGGCGAGAAACAGCGCGCTCACACCGTCGAGCCGCAGCGAGATGATCTCGCCGGCGAGGGGACGTGCACTGTGCCATTGCCAGAGCGAGAGGGGGGGGG
>JAISAX010000869.1 GCA_031266495.1 Opitutaceae bacterium | reverse complement strand
CCGGGTTGTTAACAACACCGTGCCCCCCACCTAAAACCCCCCCCCTTAAATTTTCCACCCCCCAACGTTACCCCCCCCCCCCCCCCCGCCTCTCCCCCCTCGTAATGAGTTTCAGATATCGCATCCGCAATGTAGTCGCGAGCGCCTTGCTTGCCGCCATCGTCGCCACCGACGGGCAAGGCCAATCTTCTGCCGGCCCGGCTGAACCGTTCCTCGTCAACCAGTTTGTCTTCGCGCATGGAGCGCCCTACCAATTGCCCGGCTGGGAAAAACAGGAAAAGTGGTACGAGTTTCGTGTTGATCCGAAGACCGGTCAGCCTGCCACCGATGCCATTATCGCCACGTCACAGGCCACCGGCAGCGTGGACATCATTGTCCCCGGAAAAGGGAAAACATGGAAAGCCGGATACATCATCGGACCACGCAAGGTTTATCAGGGCGACCGCATCGAAATCGTCTGGCAATCCGAGGGCCTTGAGGATGGCGATCTGACTCTGGCGCTGAACTTCCGCGAAGGCGTTCCCCATGCCTTCAGAAAAACGCGCACGGCCAGCATCCCTCTTGCTGCCGCCGGCGCTCCTCGCGTCTCCGTCCCGGCAGGTTTTCGCACCGCCATCTTTGAAGTCGGGGATGAACATGCCGGCCATTATCTCAATGAACTCGTCACCACGCTGCGCCCCTCCTCCGCCGGACGCAACACGCTCAAGCTTCACTCTCTCGCCCTCTGGCGCCAACCCGTTGACAATCGTCTGGACGCGGACGCCATCCTCCGCGCGCCACCGGTAAACGATGCCCGCATCGTCAACGACAACGGCGTCATCAACGTGCATCTCAACGGCCAGCCGATCAACTTCATGGCCTACGAATCGATGCTCCCGCAGCAGTTCGGCAACTACGATGCCCAGCTCCATCAAGGCGGCTTCGGCATCACCCGCTTCGGCACCGTTCTCGGCGAAGATGTTTACCTCCGTTTCCATCCGCCCACCTGGGTAGGCCCGCGCCAGTACGATTTCACCTGGCTGGATCAAAAGCTCGGAGAACTGCTTGCCCTCAAACCCGGCAACAAGGTTGTCCTCGCCGTCATTTTTGACGGAGCCGACTGGTGGACCCATCTTGAACCGGACGCCTCGGGTATCCATAGCCACACTACACGCGCCGCCGGACGGCACGGGACCGTGGCTGCGCAAGAGCGCAACTCCGCCGCCGGCTACTCCTACCCCGGCATCCCCGACTACCTCTCCGCTGCATGGAAACGCGATGCCCGTGAAGCCGTTCGCCAACTGGTCGCCCACATCCGGCAACGCAACTACGGCGCCGCCGTCATCGGCTACGAACTCTTTGGCGGCCTCACCATGGACTGCAACTTCGAGGTCAACGACAGCACGCCCGCCGCCATCGAACGCTTCCGCGCCATGCTGCGCGAGAAATACGTCACCGACTCTGCACTACAAAAAGCCTGGCAACGCCCCGCCGTCACCCTGGCCACCGCCATGCCCGAGCACCTCGTCACCGACGCCCACCCGATGGCCTCGCTCAAAACCCCGCTCATCCCCGACCTCGCCGGACGCCAGGCCTATCTCGACAGCAAACGCTTTCGCGAAATCGCCTTTCAGGAAATCATCCTCAACTTTGGCCGCTGGATAAAAGAGGCCACCCATGGCCGCGCCCTCGTCGGCGCCCGCACCGGCAACTTCATGGGCCACCTCTGGTCCTGGGGCGAAAAGCAGGAAATGCGCGAAAACCGCAACAACCCCGTCGATCTCCTCTGCAAAAGCCCCGACTTCGATTTCTTCGACGTGCAGGAGCCTTACATCGGCCGCCACAATCCCGGCTATCAAGGCACCGGCTCTCCCGTCACCGCGCTCCGCGGGCTGGCCGCCGACGGCAAACTCCTCCTTATCCAGGATGACGTTCCTCACGAGGTCGCGCCTGCCTCACGGCGCAACGACGAGTCCTGGCTCACCAACATCAAACGCCGCATCTTCGTCAACTGCCTCGTCAACGGCAGCATTCCCTATCAGTGGGAAATGGGACACTACAAGTTTGCCCACAGGTATCTGTTGAATGAATACCGCGCCTGGCAGGATGTCATGGACCACGCCGTCAGGCTTCCCCGCCACAGCGAGGCGCAGGCGGCCATTGTTCTCGACCGCGGCTGGCAAAAATACCTCGGGGTTGACGATCTCCGTGACCGCCCGACGCGCATGGTCGCGTTCATGGACCTCACCAGGTGGACCTGGGACCGCGCCGGCATTCCCATCGACGTCGTCTTCCTCGATCAGCTCCCGACGCTCCCGCCCTACAAACTCTACATCTTCCAAAACACATTTGGAATCACCCCCGAACAAGCCGCCATCATCCGCGACACCGTTCAACGGGACAACCGGGTCGCTCTCTTCACCTGGGCGCATGGCTACTCCACGCCACAGGGTCACGACACGCGCTGGATGAGCCAGCTCACCGGCATCGACCTCGCCGCCGATCCCGCTGACCACCCCCGAAGCTGGAAAATGACGCCCACCGATGCCTTCGCCCGGGCCAACAAAATCTCCGCCGACTTCCCCCTCGGCGTGCTCACCCGCACCGAGCCTGGCGAACGCAATTCCGCCGACTGGACCTACACGCCCGCCTTCATCATCACAGACAAGGCCGCCACGCCTCTCGCCACCTACACGGGTACCCGGGACGTCGCCGTCGCCGAAAAGCGCCAGGGCAACTGGACCAGCATTTATACCGCATCTCCCCTCCTGTCGCCCGCCCTCCTGCGCCATGCCGCCCGCCTTGCCGGCATCCACTCGTGGATCGGCACCGAGGACGCCCTCTACGTGAATCGCTCCTTTATCGGTATCCATGCAAAGGATACGGGAGACATTTTGCTCACACTGCCGGAGTCCGGTCCACTTTACGAAGTCTTCACCCGGACAGAACTCCCCGCCGCCTCCCGGCATCTCCTGAAAGCCGAGGCGGACAAAACCCGACTCTATTTCCGCGGAACCGGGACCGACTGGAACACTCTTCAAAAGTGATCCGCCTTTCCGCAGAGAATCCGAACACCAGAAATCAAACCAAACCCGATCAACCACCATGACCACAAACAAGATCCGCTTCATTCGAAGCCTTTCCGGAGCGCTCGTTCTGCTCCTTGTCGCGCCTGTCCTGATACAGGCTCAAAACCTCATTACCAATGGCGACTTCGAGGGCCAGACCATGGCATCCTGGACCACAAGCAATTACAGCCAAAACACGCCCACCAACGCCTCGGTGGTGAATACGACAAGCCTGGACGATTATGCGCTCACACTGAACCGGCCCGACGAAGCCGTTGCGAATCCTCCTGGCGTCTCCCAGACCTTCACGATTGCCGTCGCCAATGTATCTTCGCTCCTGGTGAGCTTCGATTATACGAGTGTTGCAGGAACGG
Source organism: Opitutaceae bacterium (assembly GCA_031266495.1). Next base: position 2,737 of record JAISAX010000869.1, on the reverse strand, counting down.
ATACCAAATTGCTTTTCCGGATTTACGCGGGGAATTCCTATTACGGAACCTACACGGCAAGTTCCTTCAGTTATTACAGCGCGACGGATTCCGGTTGGAAAACAGCATCGTTCTCCGATCGCAATGCCTTTAGCAAGCGTGACTGGGGGACCAATGCGTCGGGAACCACCAACTACAACAACCTTGCCGCGAACACCGTTGTGCTGAGCGCAACAAGCGCGAGCAACAACTACAGCCTTCTGCTTGATCTCCTGGATGACGCCAGCACCTATACGATCGAATTCTTCAATCCGGTCCGCAACAGCACCATCGCCATCGACAACATCACCGTCACTCCGATACCCGAACCTGCAACGCTGGCTTTTGTTTCAGGACTCATTGCGCTGCCAATCGCATTGTTCTTCCGTTGCAAACACCGGAAGACCTGATCCCTCCGACATCGGTTTTATCGGTCAAATTCGTGCCGTTGGCCTCTGGCAGGAACTGACGGCATTCGCCCGCAAAACCCGCTGATCTGTTATCATGAACCCGACAATCAAAACTCCACACAGCATTACCGGACAAACTCCGGAGAAAACCGCGGCCTTCACCCTGATCGAGTTGCTGACCGTCATTGCCATCATCGGCATTCTGGCCTCGCTCGTTCTGGTAAGCGTCGGCCAGGTGCGCCGCAAGGCTCGCGCCATCAAATGCGTCTCCAACCTCCGCCAGATCGGCATCGCCGCCGCGGCATACTCGGCGGAAAACAAAGGCCGTATTGTTCCCTGCTTTGATCCGGGCGATGGCGATGCCGACGATCTCCGGCACTGGACTGGCATTCTCGCTCCTTGCATGGGCTGGAAGGGAGACAACTCTCCCGGTCAGAAATGGGAGTCCTTTAACGTGATGCCTGTCTATCAATGCCCTGAAAAAGAAGGCATGTTTGGATACAGCCACAACTACAGCGAACTCTCATGGATTCAGGGGAATCAGAGCATCAACCAGTGGGTGACTTACGATCAGGTGGACGCCCCCGGCAAAACCGTGTTTATGGCCGATAGCTACGATCCCGGCAACCCGACCTCATGGAAGGGCATTCTGCGCAAACCATCCGACAGCAACAAACGTAGCACCGTCCATTTTCGCCACTCCGACGCAGCCAATGTGCTCTGGGTTGATGGCCATGTCTCCTCCATGAAACAGTCCTCCGACCTGATGCGCACCGACAATTATTACTTCAAGAAACAGAAATAGGAGTCTTGCCTTCCGGGCCTTCGACAAAATTCCTGTAGGCGAAATCGTCCAGCGGTTCGTCCATGCACCTGGAACGTCGGCGCAATTCGCGTCGCCGGATGCTGGGGTGTCCTTCGTTCAGCTTGTAGAGCGCAATGGTCGTCTCCGCCCGCTTCCGGTCCTCGGGTGTAGCCCGTTCATTGGGCATGAGCAGTCCTTGCGTGTAGTCCCATCTGAAATACTTTTCAAAGGAATATGATTTGTCGTCGGGCCGCAGAAGCGCCTCGTCGAAATCTTCGCCCTTCCTCTGACACCAATTGCAACAATTACACCCCCCGTCATCTTCACGTCCCCCCCCCCCCCCCCCCGCCTTTCGTGTGCCTGGACGGAAACATCCCCATCTCGTCCCGTTCCACCATTTATCCCGTGATTTGACCCTATACACTTTTGCGTTCCGGCCAAGGCCGCTCATGACTACCGCTTTCCCTCATTAACCTCTTTGGAATTTAGCAAGTTACGACGAATTTATCAACATTGGAGTCCGGCTGTCGGGCGGGCGGTTTCCGGTAAAAACTGGGGCCGCTCCGGAGGCCATGTTTTTATCCGGTTCTCACGTTTCCGAATACAACTTCATCCGTCCACCCGCCCGCTCGTCCATCCACACGTCCACCCACTCATCACTCACCTGAACGATCCGTCCGTATCGGGATTCCGGATTCACACATCCCCTTCCTCCTCTATCTCCCCCCCCCCCCCACACACACCTCCACACACACACACAATTTCAATTACCCGAATGAACCTCCCGTCGTTAAAATCATCCTCTTCTCCCGATGCATTCCGTGCGTTTACGCTCGTCGAGCTGCTTACCGTGATCGCCATTATTGGCATCCTGGCGGCAATCATCATTACAGGAATCAGCAAGGTTCGCTCAGCCGCATGGCGAACGCAAAGCCTGTCCAATGTCCGGTCGTCTGTTACGACTGTGTTGTTGTATGCCAATGACAACAAAGACGCCCTCCCGGATAAAAACGACTCACTGGACGGCGGAGGCGGCACATTCGTTGACCGAAACCTGACCAATCCCTACAAAGCCTGGACCGATCCCTCATGGTTCTGTCCGCTTGTGCGCCGGGCCCAGATTTCCAGGGGATCAGTGGTGCCCGCCGACGCGAAAGATGACTGGGTGGGACGTATCCGCTACAATCCTTTTCTGACCACAAACGCCGCGGGCAGTCCCTACTACCCAAGCTGGAAAAACAGGACAGGCAGGATGTATCCGATTCGTATTACAACCATCGCGACGCCCTCCCGGGCGATGGTTTACTCGAACTCCGATTCCGGCGGGCGTTCGGGTTATCCCGACGGCTCGGCGGCAGTCGGTTTTGCCGACGGCTCCGTAAAACGCATCCCGGATGTCAGCTACCTCGGTTCATCCTCCGATTCCAACGTCATCAAAACCTGGCGAACCCTCGATCCCTCCACCGGCTGCCTCCGCGGCTACGATTTCTGAATCGCTCTCCTC
>JAISAX010000859.1 GCA_031266495.1 Opitutaceae bacterium | reverse complement strand
CCCGTTTCGGGCGATTTTATCGGCTTGCTGCGGAATCTCGTTTCAGTGGCAAAAACCATTGATATTTCGTCACTTGATGAGGTTTTTGTGTCTGAAAAATTGGTGGAGGTGGCGGGAATATCGCCCGCACGCCCGCAACTTCCCCCCCCCCCCCTGCTGCGGCGGGTGTTCCTCGCCGCGCTCAGTCGAGCACGTCGAGTTCCGGCCACTGGGCGATCTTGCGGTGCAGCGTGCGGCGGCTCACGCCCATGAGTTGCGCAGCCTTCGTGCGGTTGCCCCTCGCCTTGATCAGGGCCTCGCGCAGAAGCCGTTTTTCATTCTCCTCGATCGAAAGCGTCCCGCTGCCTGTCGGCAGAAACGGCAGCGTGCCCGACATCGGCGCGGTTCCGCCGGTGCCAGGCGGCAAGGCCCAAGCGCCGCCGGCCGGCGGCAATGCGAGCGACGGCGTGAACGGTTGCCGGAAACGAGCGTCGAGATCGTACTCGGTGAGCTTGCCGCCGCGATGGAGCACCACGGCGTTTTCACAGAAATTGCGCAGTTCTCGAATGTTTCCCGGCCACGGATACGCCTGCAACGTGCGCAACGCCCCGGGCTCCACCGTCAGGAGCGACAGATTGTTTTCCTTGGCAAACAGCCGGAGGTAATGGGACAGCAGCATCGGGATGTCGTCGGTGCGCTCGCGCAACGGAGGCAGGGTGATCCGCACAACGTTGATGCGGAAAAACAGGTCTTCGCGGAATTTTCCCTCGCGCACCATCTGTTCGAGGTTGCGGTTGGTCGCAGCCACGAGGCGCACATCCAGCGTGATGGGACGCGAACCGCCCACGCGTTCGATGGATTTCGTCTCCAGAAAACGCAGCAGTTTCACCTGGGTGGAAGCGGAGATCTCGCCGATCTCATCGAGAAACAACGTGCCGCCATCCGCCGATTCGAACCGGCCCACGCGCCGTTCGGTGGCTCCGGTGAAAGCGCCGCGTTCGTGACCGAAGATTTCACTCTCGAGCAAGTTTTCCGAAAGCGCCGCGCAATGCACCGCCACAAACGAGGCGCGCGCGCGCGGGCTGGCCTGGTGAATCGCCTGGGCGATGAGTTCCTTGCCCGTGCCGGATTCGCCTTCAATGAGGATGGTCGCCCTGGAGGGCGCGACAAGACGCACGCGGTCAATCACATCCTTGAGACGATCCGAGTGCCCGACGAGGCCCTCGAAACTGAACTTGTCGTCGAGGCGCTCGTGAAGCTGTTTCACCTCGACCTCGAGCGTGCGCGTCTTGAGGGCGCGCTGGATGAGCACCTCCAGCCGTTCGATGTTGACCGGCTTGGTGAGGAAATCGACGGCGCCGCGTTTCATGGCCTCGACCGCGGTGTCGATGTTGCCATAGGCGGTCATCATGAGGACCGCGGGGCGATGAGACAGGGAAAGGGCCTTGTCGATGACCTTGAGACCGCTTTTGCCCGGCATGCGCAGATCGGTGAGGATGATGTCAAACTCCTGCGACTCCATGAGGTTGAAGGCTTCATCGGCGTTGGCGGCGGCACAGACATCATACTCGTCCTCGAGCGCCTGACGGAGGCCTTCGCGGGTATGTTTTTCATCGTCGATGATCAGGACGCTGGCAATCATGGTGAACCAGGGAAAAGGCGGAGCAGCGAGTGTGACAGTTCGTACTCGCAAGGGAGCGGCAGGATGCGATTTGAACAAGAAAAAAGATTCTGCTTGCTGCACGGGGGCGAGACCCCTCATGTTCTGCGACTCCTCAAACGGGGACGATCGATATCGGGGTGTAGCTTAGCCTGGTAGAGCGCTACGTTCGGGACGTAGAGGCCGTGAGTTCGAATCTCACCACCCCGACCACTCTTAAAAGAGGGTCTTTTCAGAGGGATGCGAAAATCACCGCATCCCTTTTTTGTTGCCACCGCTTGCCTCCGGTTGCCACCGTTTACCAAAAAATGGCAACCGCTCTGGCAACCGCTTTCCCTCTCTCAATCGCCCCGTTCGTCAATTCCCGCACCGGCTCCATCTCCTGGCGCGTCTCCGGTACTCTTCGCGGCCAACGTATCCGCCAAAATTTCAGCCGCGAAATCGACGCCCAGGCTTTCCTCAATTCGCACGCCGCAAGCTCCGCCCCGACCAACTCTCCCAAACCTGTCATTACCTCGCTATCAGTGTCCGTCGTGAGGCAGGCAGAGGCCGCCGTGGTTCTCCTCCCCGCCGGTACCGATCTGCTCCAGGCCGCAACCTGGTTTGCACAATATCACCGGCCGCTCGTCCCGATCACCTTTGCGGCCGCCGTCGAGGCTTACGGAAACTGGCTCTCCACGCAGCGGAAAAATGAAAAGGAAACCGTGGACGCTCGCAAGGGCGTGCTTGCCCAGTTCGGTAAAGAAAAACATGTCCAGAAATCAGACCGGATTACCGTAGAGGTCGCCAGGGAGTGGATTTACGAGGCACGCCTCGCCACACGCACGCAACGCGACAGGTTCGACTTGCTTAACCAGTTCTGCGGATGGCTCGCCAAAAACCCACAAAAACACGCCGCCTCCAACCCTATCCTGGATCTGGACCGCCCGGTCCACAAGATCGATGCGCCCGGCGTCTTTTCCTTCTCCCAGGTCCACCGCCTTCTCCAATGCGCCCTGACCGATCCCGAGGGACCGGATATGCTTCCGTTTTTCTCGATTTGCGTTCTCTCGGGCGTGCGTCCGGACGAAGTGCCCCGGCTCTCATGGGATGACTTTTACCTCGATCCGGAGCATATGCTGATCGAGGTCAACAGGGCCAAGGGCGGCCGCTCCCGTCGCAATGCCGGTATCTGCGATCCGCTCTGGCGCATCCTCACCTGGGCGAAAGAACAAAAGCTGGAGCCGGGGTTTTTCTCGCGCCGGAAGTTCGACCGCATCCGCCGTGAAGCCGGTCTGTTTGACCTTTGGGAAAAGGACATTCTTCGCCATACGTATGCGTCACACTACTACGTGTTGAACAAGGACATCAAGACACTTGTCCAGTACATGGGAAACAGCGAGCGCGTGCTTTTCCAGGACTATATCCGGCCCGTGCCCCTCCTGGATGCGCGGATGCTTTTCGGCCTGATACTGGATTGGTCCGCGCCGGCGCGGCCGTCAGGGCAAATGGTGCGGCTTGACCGGCTCATGGCTGCTCCCCTGTCCCGGCTGGACGGATACCGGCTCGCCATGTTGCGTACGAGGCTGGCTGGTGAGGTCGCCCGGATCGACCGGCGGGTGAAGCGTGGCGGCGTCCCCATCGGTCGGGATGTGTTCGCCGGCAAACTTCTGGAGGTCCAGGCTCACATCCGGGATCGGAAAGAACATGCGTAACCCCCTGCGTACGAGGCGCGTCACCCCTTTTGTCATGAAAACAAGCCTCCTCCCCGTCCTGACTCTCGCCCTCATGACCGCCCTGCTCGCCGGCGGGTGCGCAAGCCCCGTCGCACGGTTGCCGAAGGTCGAAACGATGGCGCCGGCCGACATCGCCGCCTTGACGCGCGTAACGCATGACGCCGGCACAAGCACCTTCACCGCCCCGCGTCTCTACACCCAGGCCCGGGGCGTCAACGTGACATGGTATCAGCTCGAGGCCGTGCTTGCCCCCGGCGGCGCCCCCGCGTGGCGCCTGCGCGTCTTCACCCAGAAAGACGACAACCGCGGCTGGGCGTTCTGGGAATGCGCCACGCTTCCGGACGGCCGGATCATCCCTCTCGAAACCGAAAAGCGCGCCGTCATCCTGCGGGGTGTACAGGAATGGGTGCGAGGCGACCTCACCCGCGCCGATGTGGAGGCTATCGCTGGCGCCGGTGGAAAAATCATCCTGCATGGCTCGCTCTGGCGGACTCTGGGCTACCCGGTGACGGGCGAGGCTTGGGAGGGACCGCCGGAGTGGAGCCTCCCGACCGGGGAAACGATCGACCTGATCCCGAACGCCGCGCAAGGGTTTCTCCTGGCGGTGGACACGCACGGACGTTGAGGCCGGAGGCCTGACGACATGCCGCCCGTGTCATTGCCGGACTCGCGAAAGGCCGTCTGCCATTACGTTGGCGGCACTCCCGTCCACCGCTTGATGCTTATATTCACGCTGTAACGTTTTACCGCATAGTCGTTGCCGGTATGATAGTTCCTGTCGGAGTCGTTCCTGAATTCGATCGCCCAGGCGTCTCCCAATAATCCGTCCATCCAGTATATCGGGACAACTGTCTCGCCGTGAATCGTTATGGCTCTGTCATTTTCAGGAGCCAGCCTGCCTTCCCTGATCGCAAGGAAATTGAACGACGTGGCATGGTAACGTCCGTCGAGCATCGGCATAAGGCTGATGGTAATGTCAGCGTTGGTTCCCCAGCACTGGACGAAGATCGACCATGAGACGAGGAGCCACTTGTCGTTTGGCCCCAACAAGTCAATCGACAATGGTGCACTATAAACCTCGGTATCGCCAGGCATGAGCGTGACGGGGGACAAGCTGTTCCGGAAATTCAGATACGAGCCGAGGAGGCTCTCGCTACCTCCAGTGCCAGATTCTCCTGTCGTCACCACTACCACGCCGCTGGCCGTCGCCGTCATCTGGCCGGAGTCCACGGTGGCGCGGATTTCGACGCGGTAGTTGCCGGCGACGATGGGGATGGCGGCGCAGGCCACGTCCCAATGGGCTTTGCCGTCTCCGCGCATGGTCCATTGGCCGAGGCTTGTCTGGAGCTGCGCCGCGTTTCCCTCCTGTATCCTGATAAGGACTACTTCCACTGTCGCTAGGTTGGCGGAGGGGGCGTCCACGGTGGCGGTTATCGCCAGTTCGGTCATGGTCCGCGCTGTGGAGGGGAGGTTGCCCAGGGTGATTTGCACGGGCAGGGGCGCGGCCGCCTGCGCAAAGGTGTATTTGAGGACGGGCGCGTCCTCGAGGTCGAGAGTTTCGTCCGGAGTGGAGGGTTGCAGCTTGAAGAAGCGTTGTTCGCCCGGCTCCCAGTCGCCGTGTGTGTGCGGGGTAATCTCGTCTCGATACACGAGCCAGGCCTCGGCGCCGGCGGCGTGCGCGGCGGCCGCCGATCCGCGCCGGGCGCGGAGGCAGGCCAGCGTCCAGTCCATGCCGTTTTGTTGGGCGAGTGTGATGGCGCCGATGCTGAATATCTCGTTATCCAGGACAAGGAGGAGGGTGTCGTTCCGGCGTGAGCTTTCGGACTGGAAGACGATGCGTTCGCGGTCGATGTTGGCGGGGTCGATGTCCACGTTGACGTTGATCGGGGTGGCGACATCGCCGGGGAGGACCGCAGTCTTGAGGGTGGCGCGAACGGCCCAGTAGGTTTGCGAGCCGAGGGGATCGTAGCTTGAGCCGTCCGGGGAATCCCATATCTGGAAACCGGATACGTCCTGCCCCTCGAAAGTGGCGTCGTTGCGGCGCCGGGATTTGGGGCGCATGGCGAGGAAGGCGGCGAAGATGTCCTCGGCGCCGGCATTTTTCACCGCCTCGGCCTCAAGCAGTTGTCGGTCCAGCTCGAATACACGGGCGCGGACGACGGGATCGGGGACGGACTCGCCGAGGGTGGGGGGGCGAGCGATTTCGACGGGGGGGAGGGAGCCGAAGAAGCCGTGTTCGCTTTCGAGGTCGAGATCGACGCCGGCGGCCCAGGCGTCGCGCCGGCGGGTGATGCGCATGAGGCGGTTGATACCGAGGGGATCCCAGGTGATTTGCACGAGGTCGCCGGCGCGGAGGGCGTCATCGTCCGCGTTGACGGCGCGTGGCGGGCGGACGGTGACGCTCATTTCCAGGGCGCCGGCGGAGAAGCTGGCGCTGGCGCGGGATGCCCATGCGGCGGCTTGCGCGGGGTCGATGATACCGGGGAGGGTCACCGTGCTGGATTTCACCGATGTGCGGCGCGCCTCGATGTTGTCCACCGAGCTGCCAATGGCGAGGCGTTCCTTGAAGTCGGCGCCGGCGTCGCGGTGTTTTACTTTTACTTCGTTGACGACTTTGGAGGGGGCGGTGGCGGTGAATTCCGGGAGTTCGGTGAAGTCGTGTTGGGTGAGGAGGCCGGGGTTGTCGGGCTGTTTGCCGTCGTGGGGGAAGGCGAAGGGGAGGAGGAGGGTGTTGGCGATGCGGATGCCGCCGTCGTAGTAGGCGAGGAGGTCGGCG
>JAISAX010000854.1 GCA_031266495.1 Opitutaceae bacterium | reverse complement strand
CCCCCCCCCCCCCCCCCCCGCCCCCCCCCCCCCCCCCCCCCCCCCCCCCCCGCCTGGGCCCGGCGGTCGGAGCGGGCTTCAGTTGCCCTTGGGGGCCTCGCTGCCGCCCGCGGCGTCGTCGAGACCGACGTACTTGAACTCGAAGCTCACCTCGAAGGGTTTGAACCAGGCGCCGACGCCGGTCTCCTTGTCGGTGTGGCGGTGAAGGCCGGCTTTGGAAGGCGGATAGATCTTGTAGGTGACCGTGTAGTTGCCGACACCCGACATCTTGATGTTGTTGCCGTAGTGGGGGCCGTCGCTGGCGACCATCGGCATGAAGGAGCCGGTCTGGCTCTGTCTGGTGTCGAGATTGGTCAGGGTGTATTCGATGGTCAGGTACGGAATCCATTCGCCGGCGCCGAAGCCGTTCTGGTTGCCCTCGGTGGCCTTGATGTCGGCTTCGAGATGGATGTCGGCTTGGGCGGCGGGCAGGCCCATGCCGCGAGGCTCCATGTCGATCGGTTGCAGATAGACGGCGGCGATTTCCATGTTGTTGATCGTCCGGGCTTCACCGGCGGGCCATTCCTTGAAGGCGAAGGCGCTGCCGGCGGCGAGAACTCCGGCGAGAAGGCCGGCTGCGTATCTGGTTTTCATATACATTCGGGATCGTGGGTTGATGTTGGTTTTGTGTGACCGGTTTGTCCGGGCCGGCGCCGGGCCGCGACGGGAGTCGCGTGGGCGTCGGCAGAGGGTTGGCGGCGCATCACCCGCAGGGCGAACAGCGCGGCGACAATGAGCAGTGCCTGGGGGGCGAGCGTCTCGCGGTAGGGATAAATGCCGAGCCAGGAGATCGTGGGAACGCCGGGGACGAGCGTCGGGAGGAAGAGTTTTCCTTTGATGAGCTCGAGGACGGCCTTGCCGGCGAAGACGAACGCCATGAGGTAAAGGAAGCTGCCGGTGAAGAGGAAGAAGGGCTTGAGCGGCAGTTTCACCACGCTGAAACGCATGACGATGTACGCGACGACGAGAAGGAGGCTGCCGAGGACGAAGCCCGAGAGGATGGCGAGATTGCCGGAGGCGGTGCCGCCGGCGTCGCTGTGGAGCGCGAAGTAGAAGAGGACCGTCTCGGCGCCTTCGCGGTACACGGCGAGGAAGCTGGCGAACCAGAGGCCGAAGAGGGAGCCCTTGCCGAGGGAGGCGGAGAGTTTGCCTTCGAGGTAGATTTTCCAGTTTTTGGCCTCGGTTTTCGACAGGAGCCAGTAGCTCATGAAGAAGAGAACGACGACGGCCACGATCATCGTAAACCCTTCGAGGAGTTCGCGGCTGGCGCCGGAGTTGGCGAAAATCCACTGGAAGAGAATCGCGGTGAGGACGCTGGCGCCGAGGGCGACAAGGACCGAATTGCGGATGAGGCCGAGTTTGTCGCGGTGGTTGTTCTTGATCAGGCAAGCGACGATGGCGGCGACGATGAGCAGGGCTTCGAGCCCCTCGCGGACGATGATGAGGAGGCTGAACAGGAACGTATCCCACGAGGAGGAACCGGCCTTGCCGAGCGAGGCGGCGGCGCGGTCGAGATCCGTGGCGAGGAGCGCGGCCTGTTCGTGGAGAGAGGCGGCGGGCTGCCCGGCTTTCATGAGGCTGACGATGCGGGTGAAATGGCCCTCGATGGTCGTCTTGAAGGAAGCATCGTGCGCGCCGACCTTGTTTTCCATGCCGGTGGCCTCGAAGAGATCGAAGTAGGCGTCCTGCACGGCCATCATGGCGGTTTTGTTGTCGTTGTCGGCGGGGTCGCCGGATGCGTAGCGGGCGATGGCGGCGGTGATGGCGTCGTTGATCTGCACGCTGACAGCCTTCCAGTCGCGGTCGGAGGCGGCGTCGGCGGCCGTGGCGGCGGAGGAAGCGGCGGGCGTGCCGTCGGCATTGAGATTATGCGCTTCGCGGACAAGGGGAAGATCGGGGAGCAGGTCGGCGATGTCCTGCAGCAGGCGGGTGACTTCGTAACCGAATTCGGAGATCGGCGGCGGCGCGGGGCGGGCTGCGAGGCCCATGAGGGCGGAAAACCGGAGGTTGATCGCGGAGGCCTGCTTCGTGGAGCGGTGGCGGCGGACGGCGATCTCGAGTTCGGAATTCTTGAAGCCGTCGAACTGCGCCCGGAGCGTCTTTTCGCGGGCGAGGGTGTAGTTGCCCTTTTCGTACGCGGAGACGGCTTCGGCGAGGCGGTCGTCGATGACCCGGAGCTGGATTTTCCAGTACGGCGCGATGGCGTCGTTTTCGTGGCCGCCATGTTGGCCTTCGGCGACGAGCCGGTGGCCGCCGACGAGGACGGGAAGCGCTGCGTCGAGCTCCTTGCGCAGCCAGTCGATGCGGGCGTTGACGTCGGCGGCGGGACGGCCGTCGCCGATCATCTTGCGGATCTGGCCGAAGGTCGCCTCGAGCTCGGCGCTTTTTTTCGCCGAAATGTTGATGCGGATGGGACCCTCGAGATTCTCGAACACCTCGAAGTAGGCCATCTGGACAGCCTCGCGGGCTTCGGGAATTTTGCTATCGGAGTAAAACGCGGCAGTCTTGTCGAGGCGGGTCTTGATGTCGTCGATGTGCCGCTTGTAAACGGAGTCGGCTTCGTCGTCGGCGGCGGCAAGGAGGGCAGGGGAGAACAGACCGGCGAGGAGGCCGCAGATCAGGGCAAAGAGACGGACACGGACAGCACAGAGGCGACAACAGGCAGGTTGGGCGGTAGCAGTTTCTTCGGAAGAAGTGGAGGCGGTGATGGAATGGATGGTAGCGACCATTGCAGACGAGAGGCGGGATTGAGAATCAATCGCAATCCGGATCAATGGTGAAATGCGCTTGGGCGGTCTGCCGGGATGTTTCGGGAGAGGTATTACGCAGGGTGCTGGTGGATATTAATTATGGCCGCAATCGCAGGAGGGTCTCGCAGCCTCGCAAGACTGATGCTTGCGGGCTTGCCAGAAGGGAGCACGTGGTACAAGGTGGGTGGTTCGTTCTTTGACCGCATCGGCTTTCGCGCCGTCGGACTGATTCATTTTCCCGATTTTCGGGGGTGTTCCGGATTCGACTCCTGGTTGGCGCGCACGGCTGCCCTTCGAGAGTGAGGGTCTCTCGTTAAATCACCTTCAAACAAAAATAAACGGCACTTACGAAGAAATGCCCTTGGCTGCCTAAAGTTAGCAGCCTCGTTCGCTCACCGCCGCCTGCCAGGTGATGCGGACGTCGACAGCAGGCATGGTAAACCGGGCTATCTGCGGCCGGTTTGCCCTCTCTTCAATCCGTGGGTTGGTCGGCACTTAAGCGCGTGCAGTCGCGTAATGTCGGCGAGATAAATACGGCACTATGAGGGTAGATGCTTTGTGCAAAGGTCAGGGGCACGCGGGTTCAATTCCCGCCACCTCCACCAATTTTTCAGACACAAAAACCTCATCAAGTGACGAAATATCAATGGTTTTTGCCACTGAAACGAGATTCCGCAGCAAGCCGATAAAATCGCCCGAAACGGG
>JAISAX010000852.1 GCA_031266495.1 Opitutaceae bacterium | reverse complement strand
CCCCCCCCCCCCCCCCCCCCCCCCCCCCCCCCCCCCCCCCCCCCCCCCCCCCCCGCGCGGATTTGGACTGGCACGAAACCGCCGCACCTTGCAACCTCTCCGGCCTCACCTCGCCAGTTTTCCCGCTCACCTCACCCGCACACCCGATATGGCCGCGCCCCTTCGCATGATCGAGAAACGCCCCGGCGACATCTGTCGCCTTCAGTGGAAAAACGACTTCCGTCACAGCGCCCTGATCATCGGGTATCACTTCCCCGAACACGACCGCAGCGAATCCTCCCACGATCACGATTTTATCGAAGTGCAACTTTGCGTCGGCGGACGAGGTCGCCAGCAAACCGCCACAGGCGACCACCCCTTCACTCGCGGCTCGGCCATGCTCATCCGCCCCGGCGCATGGCACCGGCATCACGACAACGAAAACCTGGACGCCTGGATCTGCTGCTTCGACGCCAGCCTCCTGATGCACGAACTCCTCTGGACACTGGACGATCCTGAACTCAATCAACTCCTCTGGCGGCGTCCCTCCGCAAAAGAAGAAACGAACGAAGCGAACGGAATCTTCCTGTTCGGGTTCGACGAACCCCTGCTGGCCCGCTGCATCCCCCATTTCGATGCTCTCGTCGCCCTCGGCGAGAACGACGAACCGGCAGAAAAACCCCTGCGCCTGGGTTACCTCACGCTGATCCTCGCCTGCCTGGCGCAGGCCTGGGCCAGGCGCAAAACCAACGATGCGCGGACATCCTCCCCATCCTCTCCCTCCGCCCCACCCGCTCCACCCGCCCACATTGCCGTCAAACGCGGCCTGATGATGATGGAGGCCGACATTGCCGCTCCGTGGACAGCCGGCGAACTGGCCCGGCAACTGAACATCGACATTTCCTATTTCGGACGACTCTTCAAAGCAACGCTAGGAGTCTCGCCCATGTCATGGCTGGCCCGGACGAGAGTCGCCCGCGCCGCGCAACTGCTCAACCGCACCGACAAACCCGTATCCGAAATCGCCATTGAAGTCGGCTGGCCCGATCCGGTGCATTTTGCCCGTCGCTTCCGTGCGCATTACGGCATGTCGGCCAGCGCCTGGCGCGAACTCCGCCGCCGTCACCAGACCGACGTGGACGAGCATCCCGACATCCGTTTCCGCTGGGCCACCCGCGAATGACTCCCCGCCTTCAGGCAAAACGGGAAAGGAATCATGCCCATTCACGGGGGGGGGGGATTCATCACCGGGAAATATCCGCTCTCCGGATAATATCCGCTTGATGGATTTTTTTCCTGTGGCAAGGTAACTCGCATGATCAAGAGTTTTGCCAACGACAAGGCCTTGCAAATCTGGGAAGGGAAACGCCCCAAAGGCTTCCCGCCCGATGTGATCAGACGCGCCCTCACCAAGCTCCAGCTACTCCATACCGCCAAGGACGTAGAGTACCTGCGAATCCCTCCCGGCAACCGGCTCGAACTCCTGAAAGACGACCGTGTCGGTCAACACAGCATCCGCATCAACGACAAATGGCGCGTATGCTTCAAATGGAACGGCACCGACGCCGAAAACGTTGAAATCGTGGACTACCATTAGCCCGCACTCCACCCGTCCGAAACACACAACATATAAAAACGAATATGACCACCACGCACTTCATCCATCCCGGCATCATCCTTCGCGAAGAGTTTTTTGAGCCGCTTGGCATCACACAACTCGCCGCCGCCAAGGCGCTCGGCATCCCGCAGAGCCGTCTCAGCGACATCCTTGCCGGCCACCGCGGCATCACTGCCGAAACCGCAGTCCGCCTCGGCAAATTCTTCAACGTCGATCCGGGCAACTTCATCAACCTGCAAGCCCATTACGACCTCGCCCTTGCCAAGGCCGAGTTCGCGCACTCCAGACCGCGCCCGAAAATCGTCAGCTACACCAGGGTCGCCAGGACGCCGGACCCCATCCCGGCCTGATCGCGATTTCTCTCCCCCCCCCCCCCACGCCCCGGCCTCGCCAGCCGGGGCTTTTTTGCGTCCATTTGGACACCGCACCGGGGTATCCGCGTATGCCACACACACTCTCTCTCTGTTATTGCCCCCGTCCCCGTCCCGGCGGGTGCCGGACAAAGCGGGAAAAGTCGAAAACATCCCAGCCGAAAACCTGTTTCCGGCTAACCGGCGCATGACGTATCCGGTATATCTTCATCCATCCGTATGACGCCGCCCGCCGCAACGCCCATCCCCCCCCCCCTGCTCCGCGCATCGCTCGCCCCGACCGCCTTGCTGGCGACACTCCTGACGATCCCCATCCCGGGCGACGCCCGCCTCCACGCCAACACAGCCACGACAGCCAACTCCGCCACCGCGCCGGGCCTGGAAAAACTGCATCGTGAAGCCCTGCAAAGCCTGACGGACAGCCAGGCGAACAACCCGGCCCTCTTCGACCTGGTCCAGCAAAGAAACGCTGCATCCGCCAAAAACTTCCTGGCCAACCCCCTCGCCGATCTCGACCTCACCCGCATCGTTGGCCGGCCCTATTCCGATTACGACCGCAGCGCGTGGACGCTTCCCGGAGTCGCCTATGCGCTGTTCAACGCCGGCCTTTGCCATGCGCAACCGGGCAACCCCCTGCATCGCGATCCGGCCGTGCTCGCCAAAAGCGAAGCAGCATTCGAATGGATACTCCGGCAAACCTCGCCGGAGGGGACGCTCGGCGCGCCCGATGGCAACATCGACCGCTTCACGTACGCCCCGGCCTGGGAAGCCTTCGTATTGCTGGGGCCGGACCTGCCGCCCCCCTTGCGCGAACGTTTCGCCCGGCACCTCCTGCGCGCGGCGGAGTATCAGTTGGAAAACTACGGGAAAAACAAAAATTCCCCCATCGGCAGATATCCGAACATGGATACGGCTTTCATCCTGATCATGCAGCAAGCCGCCCGCCTCTTTGACCGGGCCGGTTTCGCGGAGGATGCGGATGCCGGCCTCGACCAGCTCGCCCGTTGCCTGTCAGGCTCCACCTGGCTTTACCTCATCACGGCCGAAGGGACAAAATGGAACCCCTCGCCAGGCTATACCCAGATCGCCCTGCAATACCTCGGCCGGGCCTGGCAACTCGGACAAAACCCCAAAGCACTGCTCCAGATCCAGCGCCACGCCGACTACTATCGCCACTACATCGAGCCAGGCGGACAAATGGATTACGGCTCCGCTCCGCACATCAAACACGACTGGGCGCTCCCTTGGTCCGACTCCATTCCCGGTCTCGAACTGGTGCGCCGTTACGCTCCGTCACCGGACCCCGTGCTGCAAACCCTGGCGGACCGCGCGCATGCCGCCCTGCGCCGCAGCAGCGGGAGGGGGGGGGAGGGAAAGGCCTGCACACACGCTGGATGATCTACTGGATCGCGCCCGCAGCGGACCATCGCGAGGAACCGCCCGCCAATTTCATCCGGGAAGCTCCCGAAATCGCCGGTATTCATTCCCGCATGACAACCGGCGCCGGCACGCTCTCCATTTACGCCACGGGACGCCAGTCCGCATGCGACACCCGCCTGTCCGCCATCGTTTCCGGACCCGGCGGGCGCAGGGATGCCGACGGCGCGCTGGCCGGGGTGTTTGTCGAATACATCAAAAACGGCGTCAGCTACTTCATGGGCGACATGAAACCGCGTATCCGCATCTCCAGGGCGCCGGAACAGGGGACCGCACAAATGACCGTGACCCAGAACCGCCATTCCATGGGACGCGAGGCGAAGCCCCTGATGTTTGGCAATTTTATGGGAAACATCAAAACCTGGACCCACGACTGCTGGCGCGGCGGCAGCCCCCTCGTCAATCCGGTCACCACCACCGAGACCTGGCGCTGGGAAGGCGACGGACGTCTGCACGGCGCCATCAGCGTGACGGCGCTGCGCGACGCCCCCTTTGACGAAATCAGGATCACGTTGCCTTTCCTGGGAAAACGCATCGACGAAAGCACCTCGGCCCCCGGCCTTGCGGCTGCTCGCAGCGGACACCTTTGCGTTGAAATCACAGGCGCCGCGGGCCAATGGGAAACGCCCCCCTCCCCCCC
>JAISAX010000841.1 GCA_031266495.1 Opitutaceae bacterium | reverse complement strand
CGGGCTTCCAGCCCGTGAGCGTTGCCTCTCCGCTCCGGAGTGGCACGGGCCTCTTGCCCGTGGACGGCGCGAAGCGCCGCCTCCCTGCCTCTCCGTTTGCCTCTCCGCTTCCCTCCGCCACTCCACTCCCGGAGCGGGCGTTTGGCAGAAAAAGCCCGCGCTACTCCGATCCGGCGGCTTCGCCGTCACACGGGCTGGAAGCCCGTGCCACTTCGGAACGGAGAGGCAACGCACACGGGCTGGAAGCCCGTGCCACGGTTTTGTGCCTGTCCCGTTTTTGAAATGCGCCCCGTCGCGATGCCTTCGCACATTCGCCCTTGACCATCTCTTCTTCAACCTCATCCCGGTTTGCACCTTCATCATGCGCCTTGCCTGCCCTGTTTCCCGCCTGCTCCGCCACCGTTACCTCCACTTCCGGCTCACTGCGCTCGTCGCCGTCGCCATCGCTGCCGCCGCACTGCTGCCGGCGGCGACGGTGACCGGGCAGTCGCCCGGTGTATCCAACCTGTCGCTACGACCGGACGGCGCATTCCGGTTCGACGGGCTTGATTTCGCCCTGGTGCATTTCAATCCGGAGTGGGCGTCATTCACACAGGGAAGCGCCCGCGTTGATCCGGGCTATCCGCGCCGGGAGGGCGCAACGTGGGAAACACACGGCTCGTTCGCGATCCGGGGAAACACGGCGCCGCTTTCCTTCCGCCAGCGGGTGACGTCGCTTGATGGCCAATCTCTCCGTGCGGATTACACCGTCGCCTGTCCCGATCCCGAAGGAGCGCCGACGCGGGAACTGGCCTTGCAGGTGACGCTCCCCCTGGAACAGGTGGCCGGGAGAACCGTGATGCTCGACGGCACGCCTCACGTCCTGCCGCCGGAGTTCGCGGGCAAGACCGTGCTCCTTGGCGAACCGGAGACGAAGGCGCGCACGTTGATCCTGCCCTCGGTGACGGGCACGATCGAGATCAGCGGCGTATTCGGCCTGCTTGTACAGGATCAGCGCGGATGGAAACAGGATGCCTGGACCGTGCGTATCCGGTTTCCGCTGACGGAAAACCGGCTCCGGCAGGCCGGGCTGGACGTCACCCTGCGCCACGCGCCCTGGCGCAGCACGCCCGTCTCGCTGCGGGCGCAGGCCAATCGCGGTTTCCACGACGGGGTTCCGGGCGACGGACAGGGCGGCTGGACGGATCAGGGACCGGCCAACGATCTGGCGGCGATGACGCCGGGAAAACTGGGCACCGCCGGCGTGACGTTCGACATCATCGATCCGGCGGCCAATGACGGGCGCGCCTCGCTGGTGCTGGGCGGTCCGGCCCGGAACGGCGTGCCGCGGGCGGCGTCGATTCCCGTGCCGGGCGGACCGGTCTGGCGCAACCTGTACCTGTTGCATGCCGGCGCCTGGCTGCCGCCGGCGGGCGGCCAGCCTGCGGGCACGCTGCGCATCCGCTATGCCGATGGCTCCGGAAGCGCGCACGAGGTGCGGGCAAATCGCGACGTGGGCAACTGGTGGTTGCCCGCCACCCTGCCCAACGGGGCCGTGGGCTGGACGGGCGAAAATGCCAGTTGTCCGGTCGTGGGCCTGTATGTTTCCCGGTTCACGCTGGAGGAGAAACCGGTGGCCGGAGTGGAGCTGGAGGGCGCGGACGCATCATTGTGGATGATAGCGGGGATGAGCGGTTCGCCGGACGATCTTGTGCCGTTCCGTCCGGCAGTTCCTCTGGTGGTCGCGCCGGGGCCGGAGTGGGCGGCATGGGAACACTCGGTGGAGATCGAGCCGGGCGGTGTATTCGATTTCTCATTTCTCGCCGACGCGCCCGCGGGCAAACACGGTCCGCTGGTCGCCACGCCCGCCGGCCATTTCGGGTTTGCCGACAGGCCGGGCGAACGCGTGCGCCTGTGGGGCGTGAACCTGTGTTTCTCGGCCAACTACCTGGAACCCGACGAGGCCGAGCGGCTGGCGGCGCGCCTCGCGGTTTCGGGTTATAACACGGTGCGTTTCCATCACTACGACCGCGATCTGGTCGCGAAAGAAAAACGTTCGGGCGACTTCGACCCGGCGCAGCTCGCAAAACTCGACGGCCTTTTCGCCGCCATGAAGCGCCACGGCCTTTATGTGAACATCGACCTGTTCACCCTGCGCGGTTTCAACTCGGACGAAATGGCGGCACTGGGCATTGATCCGGGATACGACATTCAGGCGCAGTTCAAGGCATTGGTACCAATATCGGAAGAGGCGTTCACGGACTGGACAAAATTCGCAGCGTGCCTGCTCTCGCACCGGAATCCGCACACCGGTCTGACCTGGGCGGAAGATCCGGCGTTGTTCGGCATATGTCCTGTGAACGAGGATACGCTGGCGGCCTGGGTCAATCGTGCACCGGCGATCAGGCAACGTTACGAGGAGGCGTTCTCCGCGTGGTGGGAAGGCTTTTCCAACCGGGAGAAATCCGGCGGCGACCGCGATACCGGTTTCAACCTGTTCCTGCACGAGCGGCAAATCGCGTCCGACGCGCGCATGCACGCCTTTCTCCGGTCGCTGGGTGTGAAGGCGTTGCTTACGGGTACGAATTTTCACAACACGCAGGCGCTCGCCTTTGTCCGGGAGCGGTACGACTACGTGGACAATCACCAGTATTGGGATCACCCGCAGTTTCCGGAGAAGGAGTGGGCATTGCCGTTCGGTTTCGCGCAGGGCAGCGCGTTGCGCGCCGCGGCGCAGACTCCGCGTGGACTGATGCCGGCCCGCGTCTGGGGGAAACCTTATGTCGTATCGGAATTCAACTACGTCCGACCCAACCGTTACCGGGCCGAGGGCGGCGTGCTCATGCCGGCCTTCGCGAGCCTTCAGGACTGGGACGGAGTTTACAATTTTGAATACGCATCGAGCCGCGCCTCCGCGGTGGCGGGCGGAGTGACGGGCACGTTTGCCCTCGCCGACGATCCCGTGGGGTTGATGGCGGACCGGGTGGGAGCGCTCCTTTTTCGCCGCGGCGACATCGCACCGGCGAAGCATGCCATCGGCTACGCGGTGCAGGCACCCGGTGCATTTGGCGCGAGGGAACGCGATTTCCCTGCGATGTTTTCCCGACTCGGGCTGGTCGTCCGCATCGGTTCGGGGACCGGAACGCCGGACGATGAACTGGCCCGCCACGGTCTGGATGCGGTGGTGGTCGCTCCGGATGCCGTGTATCCGGAAACCGCCGCCGGGAGCGAGAGGGGGGGGAGGGGGAGGGAGGGGCGCATTCATCGGGCGGATGAGGCGCTGGTCCG
>JAISAX010000303.1 GCA_031266495.1 Opitutaceae bacterium | reverse complement strand
CCCTGTTCGTCCAAATTCTTAATTCTTAATTCTTAATTCTTCCGCCCGGGAGTCGGATATGACCCGCGCGGCCTGAACCAACATCCACCATGACAGATCCCGTCAGCGATTTCCTGACCCGCCTGCGCAATGCGTCCAGGGCCGGTCTCGCCCAGTGCGTATCGCCGCACTCCAGATTCAAGGAGAGCCTCGCGGCCATCCTCAAATCCGAGGGTTACATTACCGACTACGCCACCGGCGCCGACAAGAACGGTCACAAGACCCTTGTCGTCACCCTCAAGTACATCGACAACGCGCCCGCCCTCACCAACATCACGCGCATCTCGACACCCGGACGCCGCCTCCACTGCGGTTACACCGAAATCCCCCGCGTCCTCAACGGACTCGGCATCAGCATCGTCTCCACGTCCAAAGGTCTCCTCAAGGACCAGGACTGCCGCCGCGAGAAAGTCGGCGGGGAACTCGTCTGCAAAGTCTGGTAACCCGAGGAGACACGCACAATGAGCCGCATCGGAAAACAACCCGTTAACATTCCCGCCAAGGTCAAGGTCGACATCAAGGGCACCACCGTCAACGTCGAGGGCCCGAAGGGAAAAAACACCAGGACATTCGCGCCTGTCGTCGAAATCGCCGTGGCCGACAACAAGGTCACCGTGAAACCGTCGGAAAACAGTCGCTTTGCCCGCGCCATGTACGGCACCACCCGCTCGGTGATCGCCGGCATGGTCAAAGGCGCCTCGGAAGGCTTCGTCAAGGAACTCGAAATCCAGGGCGTCGGCTTCAAGGCCAACCTCAAGGGCAACCAGCTCGACCTCGCGCTCGGTTACTCGCACCCGATCGTTTTCGAGGTTCCGGAAGGTATCAAGATTACCGTGACGGACCAGACCAAACTCAAGGTCGAAGGCGCGGACAAACAACTCGTCGGAGCCGTCACCTCGCAAATCCGCTCCTACTATCCGCCCGAACCCTACAAGGGCAAAGGTGTCCGCATCGTCGGCGAGCGCGTCCGCCGCAAGGAAGGCAAGCCCGTGGCGTAACGCCTTCGCTCCCCCCCCCCCCCCCCCTCGTCACAACACTCAAACAGAAAATTTTACAGTGAGTACCATTCGCAAAGCCGACCTTCTCCAGAAACGCCGCTGGCGCATTCGCAAGAAAGTCAAGGGCACCTCCGCCCGTCCCCGCCTCGCCGTCCGCTTCAGCGCGAAGAACATCTACGCGCAAGCCATCAACGACGACACCGCCACCACGCTGGTGTTTCTCTCCAGCCTCGACCCCGAACTGCGCAAGCAGAAAGTCGCGGCCAACATCGCCGGGGCCAAAACCCTCGGCGCCGCCTTCGCCGCCAAGGCCAGGGCGGTCGGCATCGGGAGCGTCGTGTTCGACCGCTCCGGCGCCCCGTACCACGGCAAAGTCAAGGTGTTTGCCGACGCCGCCCGCGAAGGAGGGCTATCCTTCTGAAAAATCAACCCATGAGCACACCCGAACAAATTTCATCGCCCGAAGGCCAGACCACTCCGCCTCCCGCCGCTCCCGCCGGAACTGCTGCCGCCGCTGCCGCCGCTCCGTCCCCGTCTCCCCGCAATGAGCGCGGCGACCGTGGTGACCGCGGCAATCGCGGCCCCGGCGGAGATCGCCGTGGCGGCGGCAACCGTCGTGGCAACCGTCGCGACGAACGCAAGGAAGAAGCAGACAACTCCGGCCTCGTCGAGAAAGTCGTCTTCATCAACCGCTGCGCCAAAGTTGTCAAAGGCGGTCGCCGGTTCAGCTTTTCCGCTCTCGCCGTCGTCGGCGACCAGCACGGCAAGGTGGGCATCGGTTACGGCAAGGCCAACGAAGTCCCCGATGCCATCAAGAAAGGCACCGAAAACGCCCGCAAGCGCATGGTCAGCGTGACTCTCAAGGGCGATACCATCCCGCACGAAGTTTACGGTGTTTACGACGGCGGCAAAGTTCTCCTTCGCCCCGCCGTGACCGGCACCGGCCTCATTGCCGGCGGCGCCGTCCGCGCCGTCCTCGAAGCCGCTGGCGTCAAGAACGTCCTCACCAAGTCGATGGGATCCAAAAACCACATCGCCGTGGTCAACGCCACGCTCCACGGCCTCCGCCAACTCCGCGCCGCGGAGAAAATCAAGACACTCCGCAAGGCAGTCGTACCCGTCGCGGCTGACTGATTCTGCATTCTGCATTCAACATTCTTCATTAGCGCGCAAGCGCGTTAAACTCCGAGTCCCGTCCGCCTTATACCATTCCGGGCGGGGCGCCATCATCAGGAATCCACATATGAAACTTCACGAACTCAAGAACGTTGCCGGTGCCGTGCATCGCAAAAAGCGCGTCGGTTGCGGCGAAGGCGGCGGCCACGGAAAAACCTCCGGACGCGGAGGCAAAGGCCAGACAGCCCGTTCAGGCGGCTCCATCCGCCCCGGCTTTGAAGGCGGCCAGATGCCTCTCTACAGAAAACTCCCGCATCGCGGCTTCAACCAGGCCGCCTTCCGCCAGGAAATCGCCATAGTCAACGTCGGCGACCTCGCCCGCCTCGCGGACGGCGTCACCGAAATCGACGCCCCCGGCCTTGCCGCCGCCGGACTCATCCGCTCCGGCATCGACACCGTCAAGGTCCTCGGCGACGGAGAAATCAGCCGCGCCCTCAAGATCACCGCCACGAAGTTCTCGGAATCGGCCAAAGCCAAAATCGAAAAAGCCGGAGGCCAGGCCATTGTCTGCAAAAAACCTGAAAGCCCGAAGGCCGAAGGCTAAAACAAGCCACCTCTTCAGCCTTCAGCCCTTCAGCCTTCAGCTTTTATTTTCACCGTGTTTTCCGCCTTTGCCAATTCCCTGAAGATTCCCGAGCTGCGCTCGCGGATATTCTACACCCTGGCCCTGCTCTTCATTGCCCGAGTCGGGGCAAACATTCCGATACCCGGCCTCGACCCGCGCCCCCTTGAGGCATTCCTCAAGGAAGCGATGGGAGACGGCGGCGCGATGGGCCTTTACAACATGTTTACCGGCGGCGCGCTCCTGAAAGGCGCCGTTTGTGCGCTGGGCATCATGCCCTACATCAGCTCCTCGATCATATTCCAGCTGATGACAGCGGTCGTGCCCGGCCTCGCCCGCCTCCAGCAGGAAGGCGACGTCGGTCGCCAGAAAATCGCCCAATACACCCGTTATGCCACGGTCCTCATTTGCGTAGTGCAAGGCGCACTACTCATCCTCGCGCTCGAAAACCCCAGCAAACTCCCCGGTTTCAGCGCTTATGACATCAACCGGCACGGCCAGATCGTGGTGATAAGCCACACCTGGTTCCTCATTACCGGCGTCGTTTTCATGACAGCCGGCACCATGCTCCTCACCTGGCTCGGCGAACAGATCACCCAGCGCGGCATCGGCAACGGCATCTCGCTGCTGATCACGGTCGGCATCCTGTCCGACATCCCCGGCGCGATGAGCACTCTCTGGACGCTCCTCAGCGCCCCGGTCGGCACCCAGGGCATCAGCTACCTCTCGTTCCTCTTCATGCTGATCCTCTTCTTTGCCGTCACCATGGGCATCATCATGGTCGTGCAAGGGCAGAGAAAAATCCCCGTCCAGTACGCCAAGCGAGTCGTGGGCAACAAAGTCATGGGAGGCCAGAACTCCTTCCTGCCGCTCAAGGTCAACTATTCGGGCGTCATGCCCGTGATCTTCGCCAGCGCCATCCTCCTCTTCCCCCAGCAGATACTCACCTACCTGGGTTCGGCGATAGACATGCCCTCGCTGATCGAGTTCGCCAACAACCTCATGCGCGGCCATCCGGTTTATTACACGGTCATGGCGCTGCTGATCCTGTTCTTCAGTTACTTCTGGGTGTCGGTCATGTTCAAGCCGATCCAGATCGCCGAAGACCTCAAGAAGCACGGCGGCTACATCCCCGGCGTCCGCCCCGGCGAACCGACCGCCCGCTTCCTCGACTTCGTGATGACCCGCATCACCCTCGCTGGTGCCCTCTTCCTCACGATCATCGCCGTGTTCCCGGATTTCCTCTATGCCGAGTTCAATGTCCCGCAAAAAGTCGCCAGCTTCTTCGGCGGCACCGGCATGCTCATCACCGTCGGCGTCATCCTCGACACGATGAAACAGATCGAGACCTTCCTGCTCCAGCGCCACTATGACGGCTTCCTCAAAAAAGGCCGGATCCGTGCCCGCAGCAACGTCCGCACCGCTGTCGGTGAAGCCGCCGACATGAAAACCGTCGCCAGACTGTGGGTGATTCTCGGCATCATCCTCATCATCGGTGCCTCCGCCTGGCTGCTGAAGAAAATATAACAAAAACCGGCTTTACAAACGACGGGGTGTCTGAATCCTCACCAGTTTTTTCCCCGGAAGCCCTCGGCTGCAAAGCCCGCCTTCTGGTCCTCGGTCCCTCGATACCATCAGAATATCAGGACCGTCTTCGTTCTTTGAATATCGAGCACGTCTCTCCCGCCGGACTGATGAGGCAGGAGATTTCGCGCCAGAGTCCCGCCGGCCTCGCCGCCGCCCGGGAACTCCGCCAAGGCAATCACCGCCCCGGCGACGACACCACGCTCGCGATCCTGCGACGCTGGTTCCTGACGCGCAAACCTGATGCGGGCTTTGTCCTCACCGACTTCCCGGCTACGTTGCTCCAGGCCCGTGTATTCGACGAGTGGCTCGACGCGCGTGACGAAAGTCTCGACGCCATCCTTGACGCCGCTCCGGAGGCCGCCTCTTCGCCCGCCCAGGGCGGCATGGCCTCCGCGCTTCGCGAATACTACCGCACACACGGACTCCTTCGCTGCCTCGCAGCCGAAAAAGTCCCTGCTCCCGCTGCCGCATGAAAATCCCCTTGAAAAACAAGGAAGAAATCATCCGGATGCGCGAAGCCTGTGCGGTGGCCGCGACCGTGCTGGAAGAGCTCAAGCTGCTCGTCCGGCCCGGCATCACGACCTACGACCTGGATCAGACCGCACGCGAAAGCATGGCGCGACTCGGAGCCAAAAGCGCCTGCTACGGTTACCAGTCCCACGGGCAACGCCCGTTTCCCGCCTGGACCTGCCTCTCCGTCAACGAGGAAGTCGTCCACGGCATCGGCTCGCTGAAACGCGTCCTGCGCGACGGCGACATTATCGCCCTCGACGTCTGTATTTTTTACAACGGCTACGTCGGTGACAACGCCTGCACGATGCCCGTCGGCGTCATCTCGCCTCGCGTGGAAAAGCTTCTCCGGATCACTCAGGAAGCCCGCGCCATCGGCATTGCCAAGGCCAGGGTCGGCAACCGTATCGGCGATATCTCCCACGCCATCCAGACCTACGTCCAGGCCAACGGCTTCAGTGTTGTCCGCGAAATGGTCGGCCACGGAGTCGGCACCGAATTGCACGAAGAACCGCAAATCCCGAACTTCGGACGCAAAGGCTCCGGCGAAAAAATCCGTCCCGGCATGACCCTCGCCATCGAGCCGATGGTCAACATGGGCGGACACAAGATCAAGACCCTCGGCGACGGCTGGACCACGGTCACCGCCGACGGCCTTCCCTCCGCCCACTACGAACACACCGTGCTCACCACCGATGCCGGCCCCGAGATCCTCACGATCCCGCGCTCCTGCGCCTGACCATCGTTTTTTCCCACTCTCTCCCGTTCCATCCGCACACTTTCGAAATCGAAAATCGAAAAACCAAAATCGTAAATCCAAACCACCATGCCTCGTCTCCTTGGCGTTGATATTCCCGCGAAGAAGAAAGTTTCTTATTCGCTCCGTTACATCTACGGCATCGGTCCCGTCCGGGCCGACCTCGTCGTGAAAGAAGCTGAACTGAACCCCGATATGCGGGCGCAGGACCTCACCGAGGAACAGCTCAACAAAATCCTCCAGGTAATCACCGACCGCAAGTGGGTCGTCGAAGGCGATCTGCGCCGCGAACTCACCGGCAACCTCAAGCGCCTCCAGGCCATCGGTTGTTACCGTGGCATCCGCCATCGCCGCAGCCTCCCGGTCCGCGGCCAGCGCACCTCCACCAACGCCCGCACCCGCAAAGGCCCGCGTCGCACCGTCGGCGTCACCAAAGCAGCCAAATAATTTATCTCCATGTCTGAAGAAAAGCCCGTTCCCGCCACGCCCGCCGCTCCCGCTGCTGAAAAGCCCGCCCGTGCGCCCAAGGCCGCCGCCGCCAAACCCGCCGCCGCCGAAGCGCCCACTACTCCCCCCCCCCCCCCCCGGCGCTGCCACTGGCGCTGGTCCGGCGGAACCCCCTGTCGAACTCGTCGGCGGCGTCGCCAAGCAACCCACCGCCGAAGAGCTTCTCAAGGAAGAGCTTGGCGCCGTCAAAATCCGCCGCGCCAAAGGCTCGAAGAACATCACCTCCGGCATCGCCACGATCCTGGCCTCGTTCAACAACACGATCGTCTCGATCACCGACCAGAAAGGTGCCGTCATCGCCTGGTCCAGCGCCGGCAAGTGCAACTTCCGCGGTTCCCGCAAGTCCACCGCCTACGCCGCCCAGGTCGTCGCGCAGGACGCCGCCCGCAACGCCATGGCCCACGGCCTCAAGGACGTCGTCATCCGCATCTCCGGCCCCGGCCTCGGCCGCGACAGCGCCGTGCGCGCCCTCCAGGCGATCGGCCTCGAGATCAACTCCATCATCGATGTGACTCCGGTGCCGCACAACGGCTGCCGCCCCCCGAAACGCCGCCGCGTGTAACGGGCCGCTCGCTGTCGATTCCCGCCACTTTAATCCAAAAAACTCAAATTCCAGAACCACATGGCTCGCTACACTGGACCCACCACCCGACTCAGCCGACGCTTCAACCAGCCACTCTTCGGGGTCACCAAAGCCCTCGAAAAACGCCCGTATCCACCCGGCCAGCACGGACCCAAACTCCGCCGCAAGGTCTCCGAATACGCCGCCGGCCTCAACGAAAAGCAGAAACTCCGTTACACCTACGGCCTCCTTGAACGCCAGTTCCGACGCACCTTCGAGACCGCCAAGCGCGAACGCGGCGTCACCGGCGAACGCTTCCTGCAACTGCTCGAAACCCGCCTCGACAGCATCGTGTACCTGCTCGGCTTCGCCCGCAGCCGCTCGGCCGCCCGCCAGCTCGTCAACCACGGCCACGTCCGCGTCAACGGCCACAAAGTCGATATCTCCAGCTACGCCGTGCAGACCGGCGACGAGATCGAGATCAAGAACGCCTCCGGCTCCCGCCAACTCGCGCAACGCAACCTTGAGGAAAGCCGCGCCCGCAACGTCCCGGGCTGGCTCACGCTCAACGCCGAAGCCTTCAAGGCCACCGTCAACCGCCTGCCCACCCGCGAGGAAATGGCGCCCGACATCAACGAACAACTGATCGTCGAGTTCTATTCCCGCTAAACCCGCGAACCCATTCGCAACGCAAACAGTGAAAGCACCAGAGCCTATCTCCCCAACACACAAAACCGGGGCCGGGCCTGTTGCCTGAAAACCAGACACTCTTAACACACCAACACCTATCGCCATGCCCAAACGCCTCGGAAAGTTCGAACTTCCCAACAAACTCACCAAGGTCGAGGAAGGCTCCTCGGATACTTACGCCCGGTTTATTGCCGAGCCATTTGAAGCCGGATACGGCCACACCGTAGGCAACTCCCTGCGACGCGTCCTTCTTTCCTCGATTGAAGGCTCGGCCATCTCCTCGATCAGGATCGAAGGGGTCAACCACGAGTTCCAGAGCATCGACGGCGTCGTCGAGGATGTCACCGACATCGTGCTCAATCTCAAGAAAGTGCTCCTTATCAGCACCAAACGCGATCCCATCACACTCCGGATCAATGTGAACCGCGAAGGCCCCGTGACCGCCGCCGACATCCAGGCGGATGCCAACATCACGATCGTCAATCCCGGGCAAGTCATCTGCACCCTTGACCGCGCCCGCGCCTTCAACGCCGAAATCGAGATCAAGACCGGTCGCGGTTATTATCCCGGCGAGCAGAACAAAAAAGAAGACCAGGCCATTGGCGTCATTCCCATCGACTCCCTCTTCTCGCCTGTGACGCTCGTCAAGTACGCCGTGGAAAACACCCGCGTCGGGCAAATCACCGATTACGACAAGCTCAACCTCGAGATCTGGACCGACGGCCGCATCACGCCGGACGACGCCCTCAAGCAAGCCGCCTCGATCCTCAAGCACCACATCGACGTGTTCGACCGCGTCAGCGGCGAGGCCTACGAATTCGAGAACCAGCAGAGCGAAGTCAGCGAAGAGCAGAACAAGCTCAGAAAACTCCTCAACATGTCGGTCAACGAGATCGAGCTTTCCGTGCGCGCCGCCAACTGCCTCAACAACGCCAACATCACGACCGTCGGCGAACTGGCGATGAAGACCGAACAAGAGATGCTCA
This sequence comes from Opitutaceae bacterium, assembly GCA_031266495.1. Next base: position 6,650 of record JAISAX010000303.1, on the reverse strand, counting down.
AGTACCGCAATTTCGGGAAAAAATCGCTCAACGAAATCAAGGACAAGCTCGAAGCCCTCGGCCTCGCGCTCGGCATGAAGTTCGACGAACGCCTGCTCGACACGAAAAAGGAAACGACCTGAACCGGCCGTCGCCGGAGAAATTTGAAATTTGAAATTGGAAATCTGAAGCTGATATTTTGTCACCGATATCCAACTACCAACTACCAACTACCGATTCCGGATCTCAGACTTCCAACTTCCAACTTCAACCATTTCCGGCCTTCGCGCCGTCCTCTCCGCTCCACGCTGCGGAGGGGATTGCCGACCGGGGGCCGTAACCGGAAAAAGCATACACCACACCCATGCGTCACAACAAACACCACGCCTCGCTTGGCGTCACCCGTGAACACCGCAAGGCGATGCTCGCCAACATGGCGGTTTCCCTGCTCAACCACGGTCGTATCCAGACGACCCTGACCAAGGCCAAGGCCCTGCGTCCATTCGTCGAAAAAGTCATTACCAAGGCCAAGAAAGCCTCGGTCAAGACCGAGAAGAAGGATGCGATCCACCTGCGCCGCTTGGCGGTGTCCGACCTCCGCGACGAGACCACGGTCACGCAGCTTTTCAACGAGGGGGTGAAGGAATTTGCCAACCGGCCGGGAGGCTACACCCGCATCTACAAGCTCGGCAACCGTGTCGGCGACGCCGCCGAGGTGGCGCTTGTCGAACTCGTGAAGGCCGACGATCCCGGCTATGGCAAGAAGGCGAAGGGCAAGAAGGCCGCGAAGAGCACGAAGAAGGCCGAAAAGCCCGTCGAGGCTCCCGCTGCCGAAGCCGCTCCCGCTGCTGCCGAAGCAGCTGCCGCTCCCGAAGCCGCTCCCGCTCCCGAAGCGGCCCCCGCTGCCGCCGAAGCGGCCCCGGAAGCGTCCAAAGCCTGACGAAGCCCCCCCCCCCGGCGTAACCCGCCGTCTTTCCTGCACGCCGGACTCGCAAGGTCCGGCGTTTCTTTTTTGCGGGAAGAGCGAGCAGATAGTGGCATGGGCATCCTTGCCCATGATTCCGGTGGTGGCGCGGGCGTCTCGCCCGCTTCCGGCGTGGCACGGCCATCTTGGCCGTGGACGGATCGGCAGCAAAACGCCGCCGGTTTGTTTCCGGACGTCGCGGAGAGGCAACGCTCACGGGCAAGATGCCCGTGCCACGGCATCCTGCCCTTGTCGGCGTCCTGCATATCCGGTTTCCGGGATGGGCCCGACGAAAAGGGACTGTGTTGTTTCGGCTCGCCGCCGCCGGCCCGGGCGATTTCCTCAAAACGCCTTTCTCATGATGAATTGCCTCCGCATCGCCCTGTTGTCGTCGCTCCTCGTTTCGGGGATCGGGGGCATGGGCGCGGCCGAACCGCTTTTCAAACCCGTGCCGCTCGTGCCGACGCCGGCCGCCGCGGGGCCGTTGCTGGTGGAGGAATCGGGTGCGCGCCGGGCCCTGGCGATGGGGTTCCCGTCCGTGGCCGCGGCGCTTTACGACGAACTGATCGTCAACACCCCCGACGGGCTCCTGCGGGATGCGTTGCTGCTGGAACTGGCGGCGGCCCGGCTCGACGAGGGTCGCGTGGATCTCGCCCGGGATGCGCTGGCGAAATTCAGGAGCGCGCCCACGCCCACGTCCCGGTTTCTCGCGGCGCTCGTGGCGGTGCGGGAACGGCGCATGGCCGAGGCGGGGCAGATGCTGGCCTCGCTCGATCCCGCCGGTCTTCCCGCCAACGAGCGCGGCTGGTGGCACTACGCCCAGGGCCTCGTGGCCGAGGCGGACAAGGATTTCGACAAGGCGGCGACGGACTTCCAGCACGCCATGGAAGCGGCGGTGTCGAACCAGCAACGCGCACGGTTCATCCTCTCCCGCGAACGCTCCCGCCTCGAAGGCGGCGCGCAAGTGACGCAGGAACAACTCGAGCAACTCGAGGAATCCGTCGAAAAATACCAGGGCCGCTCGATCGGTTACGACTATGCGCGCCAGTACGCGGTGTCGCTCGCCCAGGCCGGGAACAAGTCCGCGGCCCTGGCGTTTCTCCAGACGCAGCTCGCCTCGCTGCCGCTTTCCGAACCCGCCGTGCGCGACGACTATCTGCTGCTCACCGGCCTGATCGCCGGCGCCTCCGACCGGGCCGGACGCGATGCGCTCGACGACCTCGTGACCCGCGGCGTCAACCGCGACAAGCAGCGTGTCGCCCTGCAACTGCTGGCCGACGCCGCCGCCGCCGGTGGTGGCGGCGGCGACGGAAAATCCGGCGCGGCTTTGCTGAAGACCTCTTTCATTGCGCGGCTCGATGCCTGGATCGCCGCTTCCGGCGCCCACCCCATCCTCGAAGATCTCTATCTGGCGCGCGCCGAGGCGGCGCTGGCCACGCAGGACTGGGCGCAGGCCGAGGCCAACGCGAAGGCGCTGGTGGACCGTTTCCGGAATTCCCCGCTCAAGGCCGCCGCGCTCATGCAACTGGCCGCGGTTTCGTGGGATCAACATCGCTACCTCGCCGCCGCCAGCTATGCCGGCCAGGCCCGCGAGGCGACCTCGAAAGACGACACCCCCTCGCGCGCCGCCCTTGGCGTGCTGGTGGCCGAGGCGTACTACCGCGCCCAGGACTTCCGCAGCGCCGCCGGCGCCTACGCCGCCGCTCTCGAACAGGTGCCCGCCGGCGTCTCCCCCGGCGGACTGATTTTCCAGCAGGTGATGTCGGAGCTGGAGTCCGGCTACCCCGACCGGCTCCGGCGTGCGCAGGACCTCGCCGACCGTATGGCCTCCGACCCGCGTTTCGACCCGCCCAGCCGCTGGCGCACGGAGTGGAACCTCGCCCTCGCCCTCCAGCGCGAAGGCCGCGTGGCCGATGCCCTCGCCCGCGTGACCCGCCTGCGCAAAAGCTACGGGACCGCCACCGCCAACAAGCCTCCTCCCCCCCCCCCCTCCACCGCCCCCCCCCCTCCGGCGGCGACGGCGGTCGCCGCCAGCCCCCGCGCCCGCCTGGCCTGGCTCGAAGCCCGGCTCGCGCTCGATGCCGGCCAGCCCGAACAGGCCCTCGAACTGGCGCTCGCCATCCCCGACGCGCTTGATGGCGTGGATGAAACCCTGCGCAACGAAATCCGCGCCCTCGGCCGCCTCCTCCGCGCCGAAGCCCTCTTCGCCCTCGAAAAACCCGACGAGGCCATCGTGCAACTCGAATGGCTGCGCAAGGATCATCCCGATTCCGACGCGAAGATGCGCTCCTTCATTGTCGAGGCCGACTATTACGCCCGGGTCGGGAAACTCCAGGATGCGCAGGCCCGCCTCATCCGCCTCGCCGACGATTACCCGAAGAGCCGCAACTACGCCCCGACCGCTCTCTACCAGGCCGCCCTCCTCGCCGCCCGCCGCGGGCAAAAAGCCCACATCGAGGAAGCCAGCCGCCTGCTCAAGCGCCTCGTTGACGACTACCCGTCGAGCAACCTCGTTTTCTACGCCTGGATGAAACAGGGCGACCTCGCCCGCGAGATCAACGCCTTCCCCGTCGCCCAGCTCGCCTATGAAACGCTGATCAACAATTACGGCCAGCATGCCGACGTGTTCTCCGCGCAACTCGCCCTCGCCATCTGCCACCGCGAACAGGCCGGCGCCGCCGATGTGTCGCATTACGAAACCGCCCTCACCATCTTCGAGCGCCTGCGCGACCTCGCCGACCCGCGTGTCAGGATCGACCTGCGCGTCGAAGCCGGATTCCAGCTTGGCGACATGCTCGCCGGCCGCGCCAAAACCGACGCCGATACCGAACGCACGCTCCGTGCCTGGTGGGTGGTCGAGGATGCCTTTTTGCACAACGAGGAACGCGCCGCCGCGCTCGGTCCCCGCGGCCGTTACTGGATGAGCCGCCTGCTCGACCGCAAGGCGCAGGTGCTCGAAGCCGCCGGCAAACAGGACGAGGCGCGGCTCGCCTGGCAGATGATCATCGACAAGGGCTTGCCCGGCGCCCGCTTCGCCCGCCAACGCATGGCCCCCGCGGACGCGGGGGCAATTAAGAATTAAGAATTAAGAATTAATAATGACGAACCGAAGTTACGCGGGCACGTTCCTCTCCCCCCCCTCCCTCCTCCCCCCCTCCTCCTCCATCGTCCCTGTCGAAACCTGTCGCTTCGTGAACCCTCCGCCCTCCATTCTTAATTCTTAATTCTTAATTATTAATTCTTAATTTTTAATTCTTCATTCCCCGCCATGGATGGTTTTCACCTCAGTCTTCTTGCCCGCGGCGGCCCCATGATGTGGGTGCTCCTGCTGATGGGCGCCCTCGGACTCGTGCTGTTTGTGGAGCGCATGCTGTACCTGCATCGCGGCCAGATCCGCTCTACCGCGTTTGTCGATGGCATCAAAAACATCCTCGCCAAGCGCCGCCTCGTCGAGGCCGTGACGGTGTGCGAGGAGGCGCCCGGCCCCGTCGCCGCCGTGGTCAAGGCCGCGCTGATCCATGCCGACGACGACGAGACACGGATGCGTTACGCCGTGCAGGATGCCGCCGTCATCGAACTGCCCGCGCTCGAACGTCGGCTCGGCTCCATCGCCGCCATCGCGCAGATCGCCCCGCTCGTCGGCCTGCTCGGCACGGTGCTCGGGCTCACGGCGACGTTTCACGCCTTCATGCAGGGCGGCGAGTACGCCACCGCCCGCGCGCTCGCCGGTGGCATGTGGCAATCGCTCGTCACCGCCGGCGCCAGCCTCGCGCTCGCCATCCCGGCGCACCTCGCCTCCCACCTCCTCAACGGCCGCGTGCGCTCCATCGTCCGCGACGTGGAATGGGCGGGCAACGAAATCATGCGGTACCTGCTGATCGAATACAAACGCGACCCGGGCGCCGCCCCCGCGTCCGCGCCTTCCGCGGTGCCCGTCCGTTCCGATGCTCCGGCGGATGCGGCGGCTCTCACCCCGAACCCGTCCGGCGGTTCCGCCGCCGAGCCTCCCGTGATATGATCACCCGCCCTCTCGATCTCGCCAGCCGCATGCGAGGCGCGCCGCGCAGCTTCGATGCGTTTTTTTACGTCAACATCGGGTTGATCCTGCTGTTCTTCGGCCTGTTCGGGTCGCGTTTTGTCCTGTCGCCGGGGCTGGCGACGGATTTCCGGCTCCCGGCGGCGTCCGGCAGCCTGGCCGGGGCGATGACGGCGGATGTCGTCATCGCCGTGCCGCGCGACGACATGGTGCTCGTCGAGGGCGAAGCGCGCAACTTCGACCAGCTCCGCAAGTGGCTGCAGGACCGGGTCGGCGAACGCACCGATGCGCGCCTGCTCGTGCAGGCCGGCGCCCCGGTTTCGGCGCACGAACTGGCGAGGATCTACGCCATCGCCGCCGAGGCCGGTTTCGCCAGCGTCATCCTCGCCGCCGAGCCTTCGGAGGAAACCGGCTCCCCCGCCGCCGGGGCCGCCGCCGTCGGGTCCGCCACCGGGGCCGGGCCCGGAGCAAAACCATGAAGAGCGCACGCCGGCAACGTGGCATGGGCTTCCAGCCCATGAGGTGGCACGGGCTTCCAGCCCGTGATTCCGGGACACATGGCCAGGATGGCCATGCCACGCACTCCCACGGGCTGGTGGCCCGTGCCACGGCAACACCCGCAAGACAAACCCGTGAGTATGAGTATCCGTAAAAAAATCACCAACGCGGCGGCTCCGGCCGCGGGAGGCATCCGGGCGGATATCCTGCACGAGCGCGGCCTCGTCTGGCCGCGGATCGGCGCGGTGACGCTGGCGGCGGTGGTCCTCGCCGGCATCGCGGCCATGCTGCGGTTTCCCGCCTCCGGATTGATGACATCCGGGCCGGCCGTGACGCCGCGCGCGCACCTGCGTCCGTCCGGCGGACGTGCGGGCGAACATGTCGGTGAACGTGCGGGCACGCCCTCCCGCCCCCCCCCCCTCCTCACGCTCCGGTTGCGCGGGGAGGGGGATGCGCCGGCGCTGCGCGACCAGATCGCGCTCCTCGACCCCACCCCGCTGTTTCTGCCATCGCCGCTGAGCAGCGCGTACCTCGTGCCGCCGCGGGAAACGGACGGCGGCGACGAAGGCGTGGCGGCCTTCGGGCAGGAGCCGCCTCTGTTCGTCTATACCACGAACGCGCTGAACCTCCCTCTGAACCTTCCCCTGCCGGGCCGGCCGCCGTTGCCGGCCGATGCCCGCGCCTGGCTCGCCTCGCATCCGGCGCCGGATCCGTATCGCGGCCTCGGCCAGCGCGACGCGAGCGATTTTGGCGGGACGGCGTTCAACGCGCCGTTGCCGGAACGGCTGGCCGCGGTGGAAGCGGCAAACGCCAGCGACGGACGCGTCGTGGCCCGCTTCGACATCCGGCGTGATCCGGGCGCGGAGGCAACGCCGTTCCCGCCCGGAGCGGAGGACTCCTGGGAACCGGCCGCATTTTTGATAAAAGTGGAGCCCGCCGGGCTGGTCGGGATGCCGCAGGTAATAAAAAGCACGGGCAACGCCGGACGTGACGAGTGGCTGGCCGGTTATTTGGCCGGAACGGCGTTTCCGGGCGCGTGGCTGTCGCCGGGTTTTTATGAGGTGACGGTGGGTCCGTAGAAACCGGACGCCGGGGGGGGGGGGGAGGGGTGGGGAATGCCGCCGCGCCGGCGCTGGCTCCGCGTAACATCAGTTACTTCCCCGAAGCCGTACG
>JAISAX010000723.1 GCA_031266495.1 Opitutaceae bacterium | reverse complement strand
CGTACACTAACCCCCCCCCCCCCCCCCCCCCCCCAGAGGATTAGTTTCATTCACGCCGACAGGTAAAGGATTGTCCCTGCGGATTGGAGCAAGCGGACGGGAAAGCGGGCAGGTATTTTTTCATAGTGGCGGGGCCAAGGCGAATGCCGCCGACACGACGCCGGACAACGCTCCCTCTTTCCCGGAGAATCGGGAAACATCCCCGGTGCACGCCAGGATCTTCAGCGTGTACGGGGCGGAGCTTCTGTACGGCATCGCCGACGGCGCCGGACCGCTGACGTTCAGCCAACTGACGCACTCGGTCTTCAGCACGCACAGCCCCTTCCGCATCGAATTCGCGGAAGAACTGCGCGGCAAGACGGTCTATTTTTGTCTGCGCTGGGAAAACACCCGCGGCCAGAAAGGCCCCTGGAGCGAAATCGTCTCCGCCATCATCCCCTGACGGGCAAAACGCTGAAATCTAAAATCTGAAATCCGAAAAACCGAAAATCTGAGATCTCTGAAAACATCATGAAAAACAGGATCAAAAACAGAATCCATAAAAACCATGCCACCGCGCTGCTTGCGGCACTGGCAATGACGGTGGCCGCGACAGCTTTTGCGGAGACACCGGGATCGAGTATTATCGACATCAAAACGGTGACGGTCGGTAACATCAACAACGCGGCGGACACCCGTTACGAGGGCCCCGGCTACGGCTCGGTGAGCTACGAGTATCAGATAGGGAAGTACGAGGTGACGAACGCGCAGTATGTGACGTTCCTGAACGCGGTGGTGGGTGAGGGGCCAGACACGTACAGTCTCTACAACAGCACCATGAGCAGCAGCACCAACGGGGGCATCACGCGTAACTCGAGCAACGTGTTTGAGGTGAAGACCACCGACTGGGCGAACAAGCCGGTGAGCTATGTATCGTTCTATGATGCGGCACGATTCACGAACTGGCTGACGACCGGTTCGACGGAGACGGGGCTGTACACGTTTACAGACGGAATCTTGACGAGCACGCCCGATCACGCGACGAGCACCGGGTGGGCGATAGCGAGCGAGAACGAGTGGTACAAGGCGGCATACTACAATCCGGAGCTGAATGAGGGGGCGGGCGGATACACGGATTATCCGTGGGCGGGAGGAGGGTTGCCGAGCCACGAGCAGGGTGCGGTGAACGGAGCGAACTATGCGGGTGGAGGTGGCATCCAGAATGTAGGTTATTACACAAACGCGATATCGTATTTCGGGACGTATGACCAGGCGGGAAATATGTGGGAATGGAACGATACCATTTACCCTGAAAATAACTATGTATCGAGGGGCGGCTCGTTCAACTACGTCGACGTCAACCTCGGCGCCGCGTCTTATCGTCTCAACGGCCCGGCGTATGAGACCAACAGCATCGGCATCCGTGTTGTCTACCTGACGGCCGTGCCTGAGCCGGGGACGTGGGGCAGTGCGATGGGACTGACAATGCTTGTCATTGGAATGTGGGTACGTCGGGGTCGCCGCCCCTGAGGTGGAGCGGGCCTGTTTTGAATGGGCACCTCTTCGGCAAAACTTTGGTTGCGGCGGAGCCGCTCCATGACCTCCGTGACTCCGTGGTTGATGCTTCCGTCCATCAGCGTTTTTCCCTTCCCCCCCCCCCCCAATTACACCCGCTGCGCGAAGGGAGAGGGGGGGGGAGCCTTATTCGATTTTGTGCCAGACGCCGCTGAAGCGGCGTCTGCCATCCGGCAACTCGAACGAGTTGTGCTGCACCGGCACGAAACCCTGATCCGATAACTCGTGGATGTGCTTGTTGAGGAATTCCATGGTCAGACAATTGTTTCCGGAAAATTATTTTTGAGCCTTTTTCTGTAGTTGTAATTGTGTGGTGATCAGGTTTTCGACTAGGCCGGGTGTGTCTTCCGCCAATGAGCCGCCTGCCGCCAAGATGATGCCGTCACGGTCAATCCAATACGGGTTGGGATAACTTTGCAGATGAAACTGCCGGATTGCGTCTCTTTTGAAATAATCACCGGAGCCGGCCCACAGGTTTTCGATCCGGGTCCATCGCCGGGCGTCGATCTGGCTGCGGGCGTCGGATGGATTGTCGTCAACGTTGATCGAAATAATTGCGACATCGTCGCTCCATTCCGGATGTTGTTCCATCATCTGTTGCAGGCCGTCGAGACGTTCCATGCTCCTTTCGGAGATGCTGTTCCACCATTCGATGAAGATGAATTTTCCGCGCCAGGCGGAGAGCCGGGTCTCGGCTTTTCCGCTGGCCAGGGGAAAGAGTTTGCAGTCGGGAACCGTCATGCCGGCAGGCAGGACGCCGTGGTCGGCCACATGGTCGTCAAGGCGCATGAGGGCCGCTTCCTGCGAAGTGAGTACGCCGTCGGGAAACGCCATCCAGCGCGCAATGGTATCAAGCAGGTGCCACTGGCCTCCGTAGCGCACGGGATGTTCAAGCGCAAGAACGTAATCGCCCGCGAGCGAATGTCCGGAAGGCGTGGCCCGGGGCGTAGTAACAGTAAATGTGATACGCATGAGGTTCGCCATCAATCCATCCAGCGAACCGAGGTTGTTGAGGTTGGGGGTCAGCGCGGTTACCTGGCGCACGCGGATGGTCGATTGTTGCGGGTCGATGCCGAGTTTCTCGAACCGGGAAAGCACGTCCCGCATGGCGGCGGTGGCTCCGGCTGCAAGTCGTTCCCAGGGGCAGGCGCGATTGACATACTCCGGTGAACCTCGCTGAAACCGGCGGAGCGTCTCCCGGTGTTTTCCGGAATCCTGCAAGGCGGCGTGTTCCCATCGGGCGATGTCCCGGTGGCGGAGAAGGTCCGCAAAAATTTCCGCGAAATCCGCAAGTGTCTCGTCATCGGCAACGCTGAGCGGGCGAGGATCCCATGTGCTGGTGGTTATGCTCCGCGCCAGCGAGATCTCCCGGCGTAACGCAAAGTCGCCAACTCCGGCTGGCAGGCTGTTCCATCGCAGGCCGTCCTGCAGGCGGGCCGCGACGGGGAAAACAAAAACGCCGTCAAGACCGATCGTGTAGTCTCCACCGGGTATGCGAGAGCCACGGGTGTTGTCGGCGGGCGAAGGCGCGACGGACAACACGAGTCTGACATCGCTGCAGACGGGGAATCCCTCGCCTCCCCGGATGCCGTAACGTATTTTCCCGGCACTACTGGACGATATGTTCCTGATGCGAATATCGGCGGGATCGGATGGCCATGTGCCCATGCGCCGGGCAAGCGCGAGAAAGGTCTGCGTGCTGTCGCGGATTTCCTGTTGCAGGAGTTCCGGGTTCGGATGCTCGTTGCGTTCAGGTTTGAGGTAGGCCCAGTCGTTTTCCACGGGCGTCGCTGCGCGAAGAAATGTTTCGATGTCCCCGGTGGCGAGCAGGTCGCGTATGCTGCCGGCGAGCGCATTCAGGTGGTGGCGTTGTTCGTCCGTGAGCGCGAGCGGACGGGCGGGCGGCGGCGTGGCAGCTGCCTCGGTGTCCGCGCTGCGACGTTTCATGCGCACTTCGATCTCTTGCGCAGGGGAGCCTGCGCTGATGCGGGCGCTGGTCCATTCTTTGTAACCGGGGGCGCGTAGTTCAAAAATAATACCCGGATCGGAAATGTGGGGCTGGATGGCGAGTGGGAGTGTGGTTCTGAATTCTCCCTTTGTCCCGAATTGACAGGTGGCTGGCCACGTTTTCCGGGCGTGGAGGCGAGTTGTCCAGACCTCAAACTCATCCAGTGGATGACCGCTTTCGTCATCGAGGACGCGCAGGGTGACAGGAGTGCCGGAAGCAAGGCGCAGGGTTTTGGCCGGTTGCATGGTGATGTGGATTTCAGGAACTGCATCTTGCGCATCCGGTTCCGGTGTCACAGCGACTGACGTGCCCGCAAAACCTTCGCGCATGGCGGAGATGAAGAGTGGCGCCGGTTGCCAGCCTGTCAGGGTGAAACGGCCATCGGCTCCGGATGTGAAGTCGTGGATTTCGTCTTCGGAACCGCTGGCGTAGAGGATTTGCAATTTTGCGCCGTCAAGCGGGTTGCCGTTTCTGTCGGTGACCAGGCCGCGCAACGTGATGCCGTCCGGCAGGGTGATCACGGCGCGTTGGGCGATGAGGTCGTCGCGGGCGAGTGTTCCGCCCGGGAGCCGTCCGGGGAATTCCGGAGCCGAGGCAAAAAAGAACGGGGCGCCGGATGGGTGTCGGACCGAGACCCTTATGTTGGAAATATCCGATGGAACGTGTGCCATGCTCCAGCGTCCCGATTTATCGGTAACGACCGTTGGGTCGAGAGATGCGTCCAGACGCAAAGGATCCCCGATACCCGAGGACTCCCTGTAGTTTGATAGTCCATTTTCCATTACCGGATCGGAGATGGAGGAAAAACCGCTGATGGAAATCCGCGTCCCTGCAATGGGCGCACCGCGTGCATCGCGCACCACGCCGCCAATGGGGACGCCGCGTGAAAGGCGGATGGTCCATGAATCGGGCGGAGCCAGGCGTGCATCCTGTATTCGTCCGCCGGAGTTCCATGCGGCGTATCGACCGGCGTAGTCGGGATGCGAGACGTAGTAGAAGAAATGGCTGGCTATGTCGGGGAGCGGGAATGCAGGCGAGCGTTTGAGCGATATGATGGACAGTGCTTGTCCGTGCTCATCGGTCGTGAGTGTTTCCCTGCCGATCCCTGTTGTCTGTCCGGTGATTATCCGGGCGTCCTTGATTGGCAGTCCGGTCCCGGCGTCGAGGATGGTAAGGGTGATGCGGCGGACGGTTCCGTCCGGGGCGGTTTGCGCGGAGGACGAAGCGGGGAATTCTGGCACATGCGCATCCGTGAGGCCGACGAGAGCCAGGCCGGCGAGGAGGGAGATGGCTAAAATGGATACACGGCGGCGAGGTGCCCATGCGGCGATCATGGCGATGCGTTGGCGGAGCTGGCGTTTGTTTTCAAGAATGCCGACGAGGCCGGGAGACAGGGTTTGCGGGACGAAGTTTTCGAGGATGCGGAGGATGGCCTGGCCGTAGGCGCGGTTGTGTCCGTTGCCAGCGGCGTGGATGGCGAGGGAGTCGCAGGCCATTTCGCGTTCGGAGCGCCAGCGTGAGAAGGTAAACCAGACGAGGGGATTGAACCAGTGAATGGTCTGGAGCAGGGCGAGCAGCCAGTTGACCGGGAGGTCGCGGCGTTTCACGTGCGCGAGTTCGTGAAGGAAAACATAACGGAGTTCGTCGGAGGAAAAGCGGAGGATGAAGCCGGAGGGAAGCAGGAGGCGCGGGCGCAAGAAGCCGTGAAGGACGGGGCTGTTCACGCGGTCGCATTCGTGGATGGTAATCCGGGATCGGATACGCAGGAGGAGACGGCAATCGTCGAGGAGGGAGAGCACATCGGGAGCGGTGACGGGGCGCGCCAGCCGGAAGCGGCGGATCAGCGCGTGGCTGTCGTTCCAGACTCCGGCGCACATGGCGGCGACGCCCGTCAGCCAGATGGCGAAGATCCATGCCGCCCAACGGTCGAGACGCGAGGCGGTGTTTTTCAGTGTATATGTATCGGGATTTCGGATTCGATCATCCGGCAAGGCTGCGGTGGCAGGACTGGAGGGAAGCAGGGGCAATCCGTTGTCGATGGCCAGTGAAGTGGTGGCGGGGGAGGCGGGCGACGTGACGGCAGTCGGGTCGTGCGGCGGGGGCAAGGGGAATGTGATTCCGGTCAGCGCCGGAACGGGGTTTGTGTGTTCGTTTGCGGCGGCTGGCGGAGTGTTGTCGGAAACGCCCCCCGGAGCCAGGTTGTAGAGGCTGACGGCGGTGCTGAAGGAAACGGGAGCCAGAAGGCGGGCGGCGACGACCAGCCAGAGTGCGCAGCGCCATGAGGGAGCGAGGCGGCGATGGAAGAGTTTTTGGAGGACGAAAACGAGGAGGGCGAGGATGGCGGCCTCGGCGGAGCAGCGAAGGAGGCTTGTTACGAAGTCGGTGATATTCATGGCAGTGGTAGTCGTGGCAGTGGTGGTGATGATGTGTGTGTGTGGGGGGGGGGGGGGGAGGGGGATGATGGCAGGGCGAGCGGCAATGGGGCAGTGCAGGTTCCGCGAACTATTTGATGTATTTCCTGATTCTGGATTCCAGAATTTTGCCGGGCACGAGATCGTCAGCGATCTTGCCGTTGACAACAAGTACGCTGACGGGAGTTCCCGAAACGCCATACGCGAAACCGGCTCCGGTCCCCCAACTGCTTTTGTTAATCGGCCACGGTATCGATCTGGATTTTACGTAGTTGTCGATGCCGGTCGGATCGTGATCGAGGAATACACTGATGATTTCGAATCCCTTGTCTTTGTAGGCCTCGTAAATGCGAATGAATTCGGGAAGGTCGGTTTCGGATGGCTTGCGTGTTGTATCCACAAAATTGAGCAGAACGACCTTGTCTTTCAGGTCACTCAACCTGACGACGGAACCGTTTTGGCTTGTCGCGGAGACATCCGGCGCATCGTCGCCGATGGAAACTTCGGTGACAATGCGGTAACTCGAAAAGGTAAATCCTCCGTTGGCGCGCATGAAGTCTCCCTGCGGTTTTGGCGTGAGCGTGATTTCCTTCAGCACGCCTTTTTTGGGGAGCAGCGTGAGCATAAAGGTATCGGACGATGCGAGCAGCCTGGTCAGGTCCTGGGGGAGCAGGGGGGTCACGTCGGCGCCGTCAATTTTGAGGAGTAAATCTCCGGCAAAGATGCCTGCCAGGTCGGCGGGGCCGCCCTTGTAAACCGATGTCACCCGGTTCCCTGACGGACCTCGCGTGAAGGTCATGCCGGCTATTTTTTCCTTCGGATCGGGGCGACCGACAAATGGCAAGGTGACCGGATTGTTTTCGTGTTCTTTTTCACTTTCGGCTCGCATGGACGCGGCCTCTTCGGGAGGCAGGATGCCTTCGGGGAACGATTCCCAGTGGATCGATTTGCCGGTCAGGTACCAGCGTCCGCCATCGCGCAGGCAGCGATCCGTGACGAGCACGTATTCGCCGGAGAGCGATTTGCCGGCGGCGGTGGTTTGCGGTGTTGTCACGGAGAGTGTGATACGAAGTTTTTGTGCGTTCATCCCGTCCACGGAGCCGTAATATCTGGAGCGCGGCTGGAGTGCGAGCACCTGGCGGAGGCGAATTCCGGCTTGTCCGGCATCGAGGCCGATGGCGGCAATCCGGGAGAGAATCACGTAGGTGGCGGCAGTGAGTGCTTCGTAATGGTCGTCTCCGAAGGGGCGCATCTCGCCGAATTTCCGGGAAAACTCTCCCTGTTGTTCGTCTGACGGCGCAACGGTATGGACAAATGCGGACAGATGATTGCTCCCGCGTCGCAGGAGTTCGGCGAAGTGTTCGCCGAATCCGGTCAGCGCGTCGTCATCAATGCCACCGAGCGGAGGGATGCCCCATGTATCGATTTTTGCCGCACGGCGGGCGAGTGTGATCTCCTCGCGAACGGCCGGGTCGCCGATGCCGGGAGGCAGTCCGTTCCAGCGCAGGCCCGATTTCAGGCGCACGGCGTGAGGGAAGACGGAAAGGGTTTCGTCAAGGTCGATCACGTAGTCGCCGTCCGCGTCCGGGCTGCTGGCGGTTGCGGAAGCGGAGACGGTGGTGTCGTATGGTCCGGGTGCAAGCACGATCTTGACGTTTCTGTGAAAAGGAAGCCGTGCGGCGGGTTTTTGCTCCGTAATGGAGTATTGGATATAACCTTCTCCCCCGACCAGCACGTGTTTGACGCGGAGGGAGGCATTGGGGGGAATGCCCGCGCGCCGGGCGATTTCGAGGAACTTCCGGGCGCTTTGCCCGATGGTGTGCCTTGCTGCGTGATCGTCTTCACGGAAACGGGGGGCGGTTTCCGGCAGGCTGTCCCAATCGGCGGATTTTGGCGCGGCCATTTCCAGAAAGCGGTCGATGTCTCCGGTAACGAGCAATTCGCGCACGTTTTCCGCGAGTGTTTCCAGATTTTGACGCTGTTGGCCGGCCAATCCGAGCGGCGTCGATGGAAGGGGATCGGCGATGCCGATTGTATCCGGAGATAGACGTCGCATTCCGACAGTGATTTCCTGTGGCGGTGTGCCGGGGGCAAAGGAGGCGCTGGTCCATTCCCGGTATCCTGGCGCCCGGACTACGATGCGAACCTCGAGGTCATGGGGTGATCCGGTGATCGTGAATGTTTTTTTGAAAAGACCGTTCGTGCCGAATTCACTGGAGTCCGGCCATTGTCCAGAGGGGCCGTTGTTGTTCACGAGCCAGACTTCAAATCCGGGCAACGGTTGTCCGCTTTCGTCATCGGTTACCCGCAAGGTGACAGGCAGGTCCCGTGAAGGCGTCCCGGTCTCGTTCGTGTGTGTCCTGGTGAGGCGAACAACAGGATCGATGTCGTCCGTGGACAGGTAAGCGGTCTGCCGCGAGTATCCTTCGCGCCAGATGGATACCGGGAGTTTTTCTCCAACCGGCGCATCGTTCCATGCGACGCGACCGCTGGCGTCCGTTGTGTTGCCCGATCGTGAACCCTTGAGGTCCAGCGCCAGAGCACGGACTTGAGACAATGCGATGCGAACATTGGCGCCGGGGAGTGGAGCGCCGGCTTCGTCGAGCACCCGAAAGGCCAATGGGCGTGACGGGGGAAGGATGATGTGGATTTCCGGAGATGCCCGCGCGCCTGTTTCCGGTATGACAGTGGTTGTCACGCTGGCGAAGCCTTCGCGCATGGCTCCGATCATGACGGGGACGGGTTGCCAGCCGGGAAGGACAAAACTTCCGTCGGGTTGCGTGGTGAAATCATGTGACGGGAGGCCGTCGTCTCCGGCGTATCGGATTTTTAATTTCACATTGCCGAGTGGTTGGTCGTGCTCATCGGTGACAAGGCCGCGCACCGTGATGCCGTCCGGTATGGTCAGCACGGCTTGTCCCGACAAGAGAGCGGCACGGTCCACGGAGAAGGAGGGAATTTTGCCTGCCAGAGAATCTTCCGTTTTGAACATGACCGGCGCGCCGCCGGGACCCCGGACCAGAATGCTCGCGTCCGTGACGTCTGACGGACAATGTTCCTGCTCCCACTCTCCCGCCGGGCCGGCGATGGAGGCAGCGATGTCGTGAAAGCCGCCGCCGGAATCATATTCCATAAGGCCGGCCCTTATTATCGGGGAAACCAGATTGGAGGAAGCAGCGAAATAACGCAGAGCGGGAAGCGGGTTGCCTTGTGCGTCCAGAATGACACCTCCGATGGTTACGCCACGCGAGAGGCGGATGGTCTTGGATTCGGGGAGGCTCAGTCGCACGTCGGTTGCCGGATCGGCGGTGATACTTTGAGGGATATTCCAGGATATTATGCGGCTGGTGTAGTCCGGATGAGTGACGTCGTAGTGGAAAAACGAGGCGATGTATCCTTTGTAGGGGCGCGCCAGCGGAATCGTGGAAACGGTCATCCCGTTGTCATCGGTGACGGGCGTGTCATCGCCGACCAGCCAGGCGGCTCTCGCCTTGATTTCTGCTCCGCGGACGGGCAGGCCGGTTTCGGCATCAAGGATGGTGAAGGTGATGCGGCGGACGGTTCCGTCCGGGGCGGTTTTTGCGGGGGACGATGCCGGGGCGGCGGTGGTTGCGGAGGGGGATTCTGGCACGTGCGCATCCGTGAGGCCGACGAGGGTAAGGCCGGCGAGGAGTGAGAGTGCGAGAATGGATACACGGCGGCGAGGTGCCCAGGCGGCGATCATGACGATGCGTTGGCGGAGCTGGCGTTTGTTTTCAAGGATGCCGACGAGGCCGGGAGACAGGGTTTGCGGGACGAAGTTTTCGAGGATGCGCAGGATGGCCTGGCCGTAGGCGCGGTTGTGTCCGTTGCCAGCGGCGTGGATGGCGAGGGAGTCGCAGGCCATTTCGCGTTCGGAGCGCCAGCGTGAGAAGGCAAACCAGACGAGGGGATTGAACCAGTGAATGGTCTGGAGCAGGGCGAGCAGCCAGTTGACCGGGAGGTCGCGGCGTTTCACGTGAGCAAGCTCGTGAAGGAAAACATAACGGAGTTCGTCGGAGGAGAAGCGGCGGACAAAACCTGCGGGCAAAAGGAGGCGCGGGCGCAGGAAGCCGTGAAGGACGGGGCTGTTCACGCGGTCGCATTCGTGGATGGTAATCCGGGATCGGATACGCAGGAGGAGACGGCAGTCGTCGAGGAGGGAGAGCACATCGGGAGCGGTGACAGGGCTGGCCTGCCGGAAGCGGCGTGAGAGCGCATGGCTGGAGTGCCAGATGCCGGAAAAAATGGCTGCGACGCCTGTCAACCAGATGGCGAAGATCCATGCGGACCAATGGGCGAGGCGCGAGGCGGTGTCTGCACCGGTGGAGGCGGCAGAGGTGACGGGTGTGGCGGGTGTGGCAGGGACGGAGGGAGTGGCGGGAGGCGGTTCGTTGGTGGTGGCGAATGAGGCGGCGGCAGCGGTTGCGACAGCAGCGGGATCGGATGTTGTGGCGGTTGCCGGATAGGGTGGCGATGGCAGGGGAGGGGCGATTCCTGTCAGCGCCGGATCGGGGTTTGTGTGCTCGTTTGCGGTTGTGGGCGGAGTGTTGTCGGGAGCGCCCGGAGCCAGGTTGTAGAGGCTGACGGCAGTGCTGAAAGAAACGGGAACCAGGAGGCGCGCGGCGACGACCAGCCAGAGCGCGCAGCGCCATGAGGGGGCGAGGCGGCGATGAAAGAGTTTTTGTAGGACAAGGACGAGGAGGGCGAGGGTGGCGGCCTCGGCGGAACAGCGAAGGAGGCCGGACACAAAATCGTGGAGGTGCATAAAATCGTGGAAACTCATGGCGAGGACGGACGGGCAGGGGGGGGGAGGGGGGGGACGGATTCTCGATTCTCGATTTTGGATTCTTGATTTTCGATTGTCTGGCCGGATGGATACCGGGGGAACGGTCTATTTTCTGGACGGTTTGCGGCTGGCGGGAGCCTTGGCATCGAGCAGGGCGCGGAGTTCGTTGATGTCCGCACGCGTGAGTTTTTTCGTTTCAACGAGGTGGGCGAGCATCGGGCGTAGGGAGCCGCCGAATACGCGTTCGACAAATGTCTCGCTGGCGGCGGCCACGCATTCGGATTCTTTCACGAGCGGCGTGTAAACATAGGCGCGCCCTTCGGATTGGTAGCCGAGCGCCTTTTTGCCGACGAGGCGGGCTAGCAGGGTGCGGACTGTCTTGGGGTGCCAGGTCGGGTCGCGTTCGGCGAGGCTGGCAATGATTTCGGCAGCGGTGACCGGGTGGCGCGCCCATGCCACTCGCTTGATTTCCCATTCGGTGTCGGAGATTCGCAGGTCGGTTTTCATCGATTTTTGCAGGATGACTACGTTTGTAGTCTGCCGGGATGACCACAGATGTAGTCATGGGCGTCAACAGGATTTTTTCGCAGCGAGAGCGGAGGGGGCGGGGGGGGGGGGGGGGAGCGCGCGTTTCTCAAAAACCGGACAGGCTCCTGAGTGGCACGGGCTTTTTCTGATAATCCCCGTGGACTGTGCGAAGCGCCGCCTCCCTGCCTCCATGCCGCCACTCCCGGAGCGGGCGAGACGCCCGCGCCACTCCGGAACACGGGCTGGAAGCCCGTGCCACGTCGGAGCAGAGAGGCAACGCTTGCGGGCGAGACGCCCGCGCCACGGCGCATGTTCTTTTTTTGAAATGCGTCCGCTTCTGGTCGGGAATCCCGCGCCGGGTCATTCGTGGCGGAGGGCTTCCACCGGGTCGAGTTTGCTGGCCTGCCAGGCGGGGGCGAATCCGCTGAGGATTCCCGTGGCAACCGAAACGGCAAGGCCGGTGAGGACGAGGCCGCCGGAAAATACGAGCGGGAATGTCGGGGCAAGGATGGATACCGCGGTGGAGAGTGTGGCCGCGAGCAGCAGGCCGGCGACGCCGCCGACCAGGCAGATCGACACGGCCTCGATCAGGAACTGGAGCAGAATGGTGCGGCGGCGCGCTCCGAGCGCCTTGCGCGTGCCGATCTCCCGGGTGCGCTCTTTCACACTGACGTAGGTGATGTTCATGATGCCGATGGCGCCGACACAGAGGGCGAGTCCGGTGATGAAGAGGCCGGATATGAAAACGCCGTTTTTTATCGGGTCGAGTTGTTGGCGGATGGTGCCTTGTTCGTTGATCTCGAAGTCGTCTTTTTGCTCGGGCGCGAGTTGCCGGATGCGGCGGAGGAGGCCGCGGAGTTCGTCGCGGGCTTCGTCCATGCGGGTGGCTTCGACCTGGACGCGGACTTCGCCGTTGCCGCGGGTGCTCCATTGGCGGCGAAAGGTGTTGATCGGAATGGCCGCGAGTGAATCCCAACTGAAGAGTCCGAGAAAACTGCCCTGGCGGGCAATGACGCCGGCGATGGTGTAGTCTTGATTGCGGATACGCACGGTCTGGCCGACGGGTGACTCGCCGGGGAAGAGGGCGGCGGCAACGTCGTATCCGATAACAATGACGTTGCGGCCGGTTTCGGCCTCGAATTCGCTGAAGAAACGGCCGGCGGAGAGGTCGGTTTTGTTGAGGAGGGGATAGGTGGCGGTGGTGCCGAGGGCGATGATGTTGTTCACCCGGTATTCGCCGCGGATGAGGGTGGCGCCGCGTTGCATGACGGGGATGGCGAGTTTGAGGGGACCGTCGGGGTGGGTGGCGATCCACGCGTTGATCCGGTCGGCATAGGTGGTCTTTATCGGGCGGCGGTTGCGAAAGGTCCACCAGTCATCGACGTCGCGCCAGGGCCATTTGTTGATGTAGAGGATGTCGTCCCCGAAGCCTGCAAAACTGCGGTCCACGCCGACGTCGATGCCGTTGATGGCGGTGCCCATGAGCGTGACGGCGACGATGCCGATGATCACTCCCAGCGCCGTGAGCGCGGAACGCGTCTTCGACGCGCGAATCTGCGCAAAGGCGATGCGGATGGCTTCGGTGAGTTCGTAAAGGAAACGGCGCACGGGGGGGGGATTTTCGATTCTCGATTCTCGATTGTTGATTGTTGATTCCGGATTTTCGGTTGGCGTTGTATTTTTGGTCAATGGCGCGGTAGCGCCTCAATCGAGAATCGAGAATCGAAAATCACGAATCGCTTTCCACGAGGCCGTCGCGCAGGCGGATGATGCGGCGGGCGTGTTGCGCGATGTTTTCCTCGTGCGTGACCACGATGAGGGTGTTGCCGCGGCGGTGGAGTTCGTCGAAGAGTGCCATGATTTCCACGCCGGTCCTCGAATCGAGGTTTCCGGTAGGCTCGTCGGCGAGGATGATCGAGGGTCGGGTGACGAGCGCCCGGGCAATGGCCACGCGCTGGCGCTGGCCGCCGGAGAGTTCGTTGGGACGGTGGTGCTGGCGGTCGGCGAGGTTGACGCTTTCCAGCGCCTGGCGGGCGCGTTCGAGCCGCTCGGCGCGCGGGATGCCCGCATAGATGAGGGGGAGTTCGACGTTGTGCAGGGCGGTGGAGCGGGGCAGGAGGTTGAAGGTCTGGAATACAAAACCGATCTCGCGGTTGCGGATGTCGGCGAGTTCGTCGTCGGTCATGATGGCGACGTTCTTGCCGGCAAATTCGTAGCGTCCGGCGGTGGGCGTATCGAGGCAGCCGAGCATGTTCATGAGCGTGGACTTGCCGCTGCCGGATGGTCCCATGATGGCAAGGTACTCGTTGCGCCGGATACGCAGGTCCCCGCCGGGCCGCGCGTCCACCGTCTGGGCCCCCAGCCGGTACCGGGGGGTGCCGCGGGGGTTGTCAATGCCGGGGGGCGGTGGGGGGGACGGGGGATTTTCGATTGAGTGAGTGGCTGGAATCATCTGTGTGCGGGG
>JAISAX010000677.1 GCA_031266495.1 Opitutaceae bacterium | reverse complement strand
GGGGGGGCCGGGGGGCTGGGACGGGGCGGGGGGGTGGTATTGTTCGTGTTATCTCCTGTTGTTACGCGGAGCTCCCGTTGGGGCGTCGCACGCGACGCCCCTACGGTCGCTTCCGGCGTCGGGCGCATCTCGAAAAGAGGACAGGCTCCGGCGTGGCACAGGCTCTCCAGCCCGTGAGCGTTGCCTCTCCGTTCCGACGTAGCGCGGACGTCTCGCCCGCATCCGGGGAGTGGCACGGGCTTCCAGCCCGTGGACGGCGCGAAGCGCCGCCTTCCTGTCTCCCTCCCGCCACGCCCGTCCCTCCCGCCACGCCCGCCACTCCACGCCCGGAGCGAATGATTGGCGGGAAAAACCTCGCTATCCCGATCCCGGAAAGGGAGACGTCCCGATGGCAGTCATTCCCGACGCGCCACCGTCGGGCCGTCCACCCAGGTGCCCTCGATCATCGTGACTGTAGGGGTTTTCGGGATACCTATCTCGTTGCGGAAAAGCTGGCTGCCCAGCAAGTCCATCGCCGCCGCGCCCACGCCGCGGTTGTCCTGCAGCATGCCCGCGAGCCGCCCCGCGCAGTCGCCCACATCGAGCGTCGCGTAACCGGTCTCTTCCGGCACCCGCACGCCACGCTCCCGCAACCACGTCAGCGGCAAATTCTGCCAGATACCGATAACCGCATCCGGTTGTCTGCGTTCGAACCACTCCAGGAACGGCGCCGGATCCGTGTAGTCCGAAAACAACAACGGTGCGACGCGCGCCCCGCCATGCACATGCTGCGCGCCGAGAAATCCGGTCAACCAGGAATGTCTCACCCGCTCGTTGTCCTGCTTCAGCATGGCCATCCCGATACGCCGGTAGCCCGTTTTCCGGAGATGCGAATAGCAGGACATGGCCAGGTTGACATTGTCATGCACCGCCCGGTGCAAGGACACCTGACGAAAGGAGTATCCGATCGTCACCACGGCATGTTCCGTCCAGTCCAGCTCCAGCGTCCGGTGGTGGATACCGATCGGAGCCAGCACCGACCCTCGCACGCCGCGCGCCGCCAGGACTCGCGCCGCCTGCCACGAGTGTTCGCCGACGTCTCCCATCCATACCGGTTGCAAATCAAAGCCCAGTTCCTGCGCGCGTTTCCGCGCACCGTCGAACTGCTGCACAAGCGACGGATGCCGCCGCCAGTCGTCCTCCGTCGCATGCGACGTGAGAAACGCCACCACCTCGCCCGTCGGTTTCAGGCGATGACGCTGCCGCACTTGCGCCATGAGCGCATTGACCAGCGGATTTTTCCGGTACCCTGCCGCCTGCGCCGCAGCCAGCACACGCTTTCGTGTTTCGGGGGATACGCGCGGCGAATTTCGCAAGGCAAACGCCACTGTCGTGTGGCTGATTCCGAGTCGTGCCGCCAGTTCCCTTACCGTCGGTACGGATGATTTTTCCGGTGTTTTATCATTTCCTGCATTCCGCAAGTCGCCGTTTTTTTCCGGAGAGGCAGGCTGTCTGGATGCGGGATGAACAGGGACGGCAGGATTCATGCTTACGTGTAAGCAAACGCGGAAGTTGAGTCCTGCGCCATCATCAAATTTAGCAATTCCCATCATCAATACATACCTTTTGCCGAAAACGCGGTCACGCAAAACGCCCCGCTCCTGAACCACAAACCGCCCGCCTGCTCTCCCGCCAAACATCAACCTCGCATCCTCACAACCTCGCATCCACGCATGAACATAACAAAAACCTCCGCCTGCCTCCGCAAACCCCGCGCCCTGCTACTGCTTGCCAGTCTCGTATTGGCCAGCGGGGCCGCCCTGCCTGCCCAGACCGCCGTCAACCTCCTCACCGACAACGCCACTGTCCGCGCCAACGGCGCCTATACGTACTACGCTCGCGGCAACAGTGCCATCGGCGGCAACGTGGCCGCCTTCACCGAGGCGTTTTATCCGGGTTCCCCGCACGTTCTGAACTATGCTACTCCAGACTCCCGCCTTTACGACAAAAACGCCAGTGGCTACCTCAAGGAGACCGCCCCCGAAGGCGGGACGCTCTCCCTCGCCACCCACAACGGCGCGCCCATCGGCATCGCCAACGGCAAACTCGCGGATGGCGAAACCCGTTCCACATCCAACAATTTCGGCGCCAACATCGGCTACTGGGTCGGCGTCACGGATTGCCCCGACGGGACAACCGGCGGCACCGCCAAAAGCATAACCGGCGCATTCGACATCCTTTTCGATCTCGGCACGCAGTATTACATCACCAGAATCGAGATCGTTTACGGCGACACCACAAGCAACCGCTGGGCAACAAATGCGGATCAAACCGTCTATACCGCCGCCACGCTTGCCGACTCAACCCAGGCAACCGAACAGGACTTCTCGATCTTCGGCTCCGCCCGTATCGCCACAGCCAGTACCAACGAAGCCGCCCTTTCCATCACCGGCACATCACCGGAAGCCGTCCTCGCGCGCTACATCGACCTGCGCCTCGCAATGTCCGTGGCCCTCGATTATGCCGGTAACACGGCGGCATCCGAGGGTGGATACATTCAGGAAATCCGCATCCACGGTTACGCGCCGGTTCCCGAACCCGCCGCCACCGCCGCACTCGCCGGAACCGCCGCGCTGATCGCTTGCGGCCTCATCCGCCACCTGAAAAACCGTTGACGCAACCGGCCTGTTGTCACGCCGCCTGCCCTGGCACGAGCCGGATTGTCATTCGCCTCGTGCTCCCCTCCCCCCCCCCTGCCTCCTCCGCTCCTGACCGGCCAAGCCTCCTCATGTATCCATTATCCCGCCACCCCAACCCCGCGTCGACGTTCGCGCTGGTTCTTGCCGCCGTCCTGATTCCGACTGTCATCCTGCTTCCGGCTGCCACGCCCGTCCGTGCCGCCGCCCTCACGCTCACGGATGCCACCCGGTCCGGCCCCGGCCTCATCATCGCCGGACGCGATTACCCGACGATTTTTTCCGGCACCGGCGACCGGCGACTCCGCGTCACCATCACCACCGACGCTCCCGCCGCCACGGCCCGCATTCGCGCCCGCATCCGTATTCACGAAAGCACTTCCGGCGAACCATCCGGAAAAAACACCACCACCCCTCCCGTCGCCGCGACACGCGGCCAGGACCTTGCCCTCCCCGTCAACCTCCCCCAACCCGGCCTCTATGAAATCACCGTGGAGCTTCTCGACACCGCCAATGCCACCCTTGCGACGGCGTCAACCCGCGTTGCCGCCGTGCCGCCGCGCGCTGACATCGGCCCGTCCGACTTCGGAGTCTGCACCCACTTCGCCCAGAGCGAAGCCGGACGCGACCCGGCGATGATCCCCGTGCTTCTCGACCTCGCGCGCCTTGCCGGTTTCTCGCGCATCCGGGACGAAATGTACTGGAACTCTATCGAGAAAAAAGCCGGCGACTTCCAATTTCTCCCCCGACACGATGCCTACGTCGCCGCGGCGGCGGAACGCGGCATATCGCCGCTCATCGCTCTCGGTTACGGCAACAAAAGCGTGTATCCGGAAACGTTTGCCGAAAGCAAAGGCTTTCCCGAATCCGACGCCGCCCGTGAAGCCTACGCCCGCTACGCGGAAGCATGCGTCCGCCGCTACGGCACCCGCATAAAACACTGGGAAATCTGGAACGAACCTCATGCGAAATCCTTCGGCGCCGCCACCAGGGACGGCTACGTGCGACTCCTCAAGACGGTTTATCCGCGTATCAAAAAAGTCACTCCCGACGCGCACATCATTTCCTGCGGAGGCGGCGGCGCGGGCGGCGGCCCTGGCGGCGACTATATTTCGCACATCATCAAAAACGGCGGACTCGATTCCCAGGACGGTTTCAGTATCCACCCCTACATGTCGCCCTACCCGCCCGAGCGCGGTTACGACGCAAAAAACTCCCCCATGCCTGACGGGCGCGTCAACATCCCCACCCTCTCGCAACACCTCTCCCGCCTCATCGGGAAAAATCCGAAAACCGATAAAAAACCCCTCTCGCTCTGGATTACCGAAATCGGCTGGTTTACCACCCGGAATCTTCCCTGGGCGAAACCCGAACCCGCCCAGGCGGCCGCCCTCGCCCGCATGTATCTCCTCGCCCGCCGCCACCGCACAGCGGAAGCCATTTTCTGGTATGACCTCCGGGACGACGGCACGAAACCGGACGACAAGGAACACAACTTCGGCCTCATCAGAAACGACTATTCACCCAAACCCGCCTATGTCGCCGCCGCAGTCCTCACCGCCACTCTCGGCGACCGTCCGTGGAAGACCGCCCTCCATGAAACCGGCCTCGCGCACATCCATCAGTATGGTGAAGGCGGCAATGCGGTCATCGCCGGCTGGACGGTGTATTCCCCCGCCTCCGAAGTTCGCCACATCAAACCCGCGCCCGGCAAATATTTCCTCCGCGACTGGCAAGGGCATGACAAGACCGTCGAAATACCCGCCACAGGTTACGACTGGCGACTGTATCCTCTGCCACAATACCTTGTCCGCGATCAATAATACACGCTCCGCCGCCCTCTCCGGGGGGGGGGGGAGGGACGAACACTTCACCGCAACACCGATCATCATGAAACACTTTTTTCCCCGCCATTCCATTCTCCTCTCCATCGTCGTCCTTGCCACCGTC
>JAISAX010000605.1 GCA_031266495.1 Opitutaceae bacterium | reverse complement strand
ACGACATCATGCCATCCGCTAATTCTGTATCCATATTCTAATTATACATGACATCCCGTACCGCCCTCATCGCGATCTCCATCATGGCCGCCCTCAAAATGACGACGATGAAAATTTCCGCTGAAACAGAACAGGCTGACGCAAGGCCTCCTTCCATTGCCATCGTCGTGAAACCTGAACTACGTGGAAAACATCCGCGGCTCTTCGTCTCCGAAGACGACCTTCAGTCCGCAATCAACCGCTGCCGCACCGACGGGTCGTGGAGAAAACATTATTTCCGACCAAACAGCGATGAACTCAAAACCCTTCCTCGTCCCATCGGGCTGAAAGAACGATGGCTGCCCGCTCCGGTGCTTGGAAAACTGGCCGTCGCCTACGCCCTGTGCGGTGACTCCGTGTATCTGGAGCGCCTTCAGGCCTGGTTGCCCTTCATCCGGGAGTCTGGTCCCGTCGCGATCCGCCATATTGGCGGCAGGGACAATGCCGATCTTTTCTGCGGCCAGATGCTGACCGGCCTTGCCATCTCTTGCGATATGCTGAAAGGCCGCGTGCCTCCCGAAGTTGAAAACACCTTACGGGACAGCCTCGTTGCCCAGGCCCGCCAGACATACACCGACCTGGTTGCCATCCGTCATTATCCCTACGAGCAAAACCACTTTTCCATTCCGGTCAGCGGCCTGCTTCTCGCATCCCTTGTTCTTCTGGACGAGGAAGCCGACGCCGCCGCCTGGGCCGATTGGTCCGCCCATGCGTTTCGTCGCTGTCTGGAAGCGCTTTCGCCCGACGGCTGGTTTTTCGAAGGCATGAATTATTGGGGCTACACCATGCAATTCCCCGTTCCCGTCGCCTATGCGCTCTGGCGCATCACAGGGGAAAACCTTTTCGAAACGCCTGCGCTCAAAAATGCGCCTTTGTATCTCGCCCACAATTTCCTGCCGGATCGTGACTTCGTTTTTGATTTCGCCGACTGGGGACCAAGAGTCCACCAGGACGGGATCACCGCCCAACGCGGTTATGATCGTCCGTGGCATACGCATCCGACAAGCATTCCGGCTTTCATCCCTGCCCTGCTCAATCGCGCGCAGCCCCATCCTCTGCTTGATGCCTTCCTGGAAGGACGCCGCGCAAGCGATGCCGGCCTGGACGGCATCGTTGGCTCACTTCTGCAACTACACGCCGAACAGAAGGGCAAGACTTCCGCCGACCTGAGTCCATATCCCCCGTATCACTATTTCGATGACACGGGAGTCGTCCACTGGCGCGAAAACTGGCGGTCGCCCGACGCCACGGCCATCGCCTTCAAGTCAGGTCCTCCCGGCGGTCATGCCATGGCCTCGCTGCTGCGGCAGTCGCCCGACTGGAAACCGTCCCTCGGACATGCGCATCCCGACGCCGGCTCATTCATCCTTTTTTCCAAGGGAGTTTTCCTCGCCAACGACACCGGCTACGCGGTCAAGGAAACCGCCTGGCACAACTCCATTCTCGTCAATGGCACGGGCCAGATGAAAGGCGGCACCGCCTGGGCGACCTTCAAAAACATTCCCTACGAAAAGCTGAACCGCATCCGCATGGAAAACGTCTGGCTCGGACAACGCGTCATCGCCGCCACGGCGAATTTCGCCGCCGCCTATGACGATGCGCTCGGCCTGACTGAAATGCGCCGCCACCTCGTCATGATCGACGGACGCTTCCTGGTGATTTCCGACCGGATGAGTGCGTCATACCCTCACGAGTACGAATGGCGACTGCACGGCGATCAGGCCGCCATCGAAGACGGCCCGGGACGCTTCCTCATGACCAACGGCCCCGCCCGCCTCGTCATCCGGAACCTGCTCCCCGTGGCTTCGGCCACTGTGTCGCCGACCATCGTGGAAACAGAACTTTACGAACTCGAAACGCGCACACGCCCGCGGCAACGCGGCTACCACCTCGCGTTGAAATCTTCGCAATCCGGACGCGTCCGCTTTCACGTCGCCATGAACATTCAATCATCGGACAAAGACGCCGGGAAATTTCACGCCCGCGAAATTTTCGAGGGCAAAACAGAGCTCTCCGACGCAGCCGGTTCCTGCACCGTGTGGATGGGGAACGGCACCGAACTCAAGGGCCAGTTTGCCTACGTTCTCCGCGATGCGCGGGGCGCCGTTATCGCGGCGGAACTTCGCGGCGCCGGATTGAACGCACCCGAAATTTCCCTTCCGCAAAAATCGCTCCCGACACTCGCGCGCTGATCCCCCCCCCGTCGCCATTCATCTTTTGTCATGGAAAAACAACGACACAAACTCGGCGTTCTCGGTTGCGGCTGGATTATGAGGGATGTTTACACGCCCATCATCCAACGTCTCTCCGCCCAAGTGGAGGTCAGCGCGCTCTGCGACCTGAAACCGGAGAACTTGCAAGCGGCGGCGCGCAATTTCCCGCAAGCCCGAGCGTATGCGAATCCGCGGGAACTCATCGAGTCTGCCGGACTGGACGCGGTCATGGTTCTGACCACCGAACGCGCCAATGCGCGAATGGCCACGCTCGCGTTGCAGGCTGGTCTCGACGTTTTTTTGGAAAAGCCACCGGCCATCTCGCTGGAGGAACTGGACGCGCTTCTGGAGTGCGAAACGAAGACAAATGTCCGGCTGTATCCGGCATTCAATCGCAGGCACACGCCCCTCCTCGAGGGGATCGATTTCCGTGACTCCGCGCAACGCGTTCGCGGACGCATGGACCGGCGAGGGCGTGTTGTGGACCTCTTTCCCTACACTGCGATTCACCTGATCGATTCGGTGCAATTTTATGCCGGAGCCTGCTTTTCCGAAGCGGAGGTTTTGTTCGATCATTCGCCCTCGCCGCACTGGAGCGTGCAAGGTGCATGGGCCGATGGCACCACCTGTCATCTCGAATTTTTTCCCGCGGGCGGCGGGCATTGCGAATATCTGGTGTTTGAGGGCGACGACTACATTTGGGAAATCCAGTTTCCCAATACCGCGAGCGCATTCCCGCGAGGCCAACTCCTGCGAACAGAAAAGGCCGCCCCGTCTTCGGCGATGTGCGTCCCTGACGTGCCCGGTGACAATCACGAACAGATGGGTTATGCGCCCGCTTTCCGGAAATTTGTCGATGCCCTGGACGGGGATGACTTGCCTGGGGCCATCTGGCGTCTCTCCCACTGCAGAACGACCATCGCCATCATGGAATCCCTGATGCGGAAACCGGAAAAGACAGTATATCTTTCGCTGGGGAATACGCGGACGGGAAGTGTTCCTGCCGTACCTGCCTGATGTCCTTCATCCCGAGGTCGCGACCGCGTCGGCGGTGGCGGGCGGGGCGACCGCGGCGAGGATGGCGTCGCGCAG
>JAISAX010000564.1 GCA_031266495.1 Opitutaceae bacterium | reverse complement strand
CGGGGGGCTCCCCCCCCCCCAGAAACCCCCCCCCCGGCCCCGCCCGCCCCCCCCCCCCCCGCCTTCCGGGGGGGGGGGGGGGGGGGAGGAGGGCGTCAGAGGGACAATACACGCAACGCAGGCAACCGGTCCGGGAAAAGCGTCCGGACCTCTTCGGCTTGACGCCGCGCCATTCCCGCAAGCTGCTTGCGGGCTATGTTGCATGGCCAGTTTGACCTGCCGATCTGGTTCGACCTGATGGCGACGTTCGCATTCGCGCTCACCGGCGCGCTCGCGGCGCTCCGCCGTCATTACGACATCGTGGGCATTTTCTCGCTGTCGCTCATCTGCGGCATCGGGGGTGGCCTCATCCGCGACGGCATTTTCATTTCCAGCGGACCGCCGGCGCTCGTCACCGACCCGCGCTACATCGAGACCGTGGCCCTCGCTACCGGTCTCGGCATCCTGCTCGCGCCGCGCATCCACCGCTTCAACAGCGTGATCCTCGTGGCCGACGCGATCGGCCTGGGCACCTACGCCGTCTTCGGCACGCAGAAATCCCTCGGCGCCGGCATCAGCCTGCCTGCGGCCCTGCTCGTCGGCGTGATCAACGCGGCCGGCGGCGGCATCCTGCGCGACGTCCTTTCGCGCGAGGAGCCGATGGTCTTCAAGCCCGGCGAGTTCTACGTGCTCGTCGCGCTCGCCGGCGCCGTGACCTTTGTGAGCATCGGCATGTTCGCCCCCGTCTCCGCCTCCGTCGCCGCGATCATCGCCATCGCCGTGACCTTCACCCTCCGGATGCTCGGCCTGTGGTTCAACTGGAAAACCACCGCGCCCGTTCGCGTCCCGACGCCGAAGGATTGCCCGTCCCCCCCCCCCCCCCCCGCACCGCCGCCGCCCCGTCATGAACGATGACTCTCCCACCCTCCGCGAATTCGGCTGGGACGCCCCCCGGGCCGTCGCCTTCGCCCCGTACCTGAAAAAAGGATACGAACCGGCCCGCGTCGTCGTGGAGCTGCGCCGCCACTATTACGCCGTGCAGACCTCCGGCGCCGAACTGCTCGGCGAATGCACCGGACGTTTCCATCACCAGGCCGCGACGGCCGTCGCCGCTTCCGCCAATGCCGGTTATCCGGCCGTCGGCGACTGGGTGGCCGTCAGCCGGCTGCCGGATGGACGGCGGGCGCACATCCACGCGCTGCTCCCGCGCCGCACCGTTTTCTCGCGCCGCGCCGCCGGCGAGGAGGAGGCCGAGCAGATCATCGCCGCCAACATCGACACCGTGTTTCTCGTCAGCGGGCTCGACCGGAACCACAACCCGGCCCGCATCCAGCGCTTCCTCGTCGCCGCGAAAGAAAGCGGAGCCGAACCGGTCATCATCCTCAACAAGTGCGACCTGCTCGCCAATCCGGGCGCCGCCAACGCCGCGCGCAAGGAAATCGAAGCCCTGCTGCCCGGCGTCCCCGTGCTCGTCACCAGCGCCGGGACCGGCAAGGGGCTGCGCATTCTCCAGCGTTACGCGCGCCCCGGCCGCACGCTCGCCTTTGTCGGGTCGTCCGGCGTGGGGAAATCCTCGCTCATCAACGCGCTCGCCTGCGATGCGGGCAACGAAGACGCCGACGCCCTCCCCACCGCCGACGTCCGCGAGAAGGACAGCAAGGGGCGCCACACCACGACGCGCCGCGAACTCGTCGTATCGCGTTCGGGCGCGCTCGTCATCGACACGCCCGGCCTGCGCGAACTCCGGCTCCGGGATGCGGATGCCGGCCTTGAGGAAGCCTTTGCCGACATCGCCGCCCTGGCCGTGCGCTGCAAGTTCGGCCGCTGCCGCCACGAAAACGAACCCGGCTGCGCCGTGCGTGCCGCCATCGAAACCGGCGCGCTCGTCCTCGAGAGGCTCGCCGCCTGGCGCAAGCTCAAGGCCGAACAGGCCGCCGCCCGTCCCCGCCAGAAAAAACCCTCCGCGCTCGCCGGCAAACCCGGCTGGCGCCGCCGCGCCGCCGAAGGCGACCGCCCCGCCCGTGGCCGTCGCGACTGGACCGCGGAATTCTCGCCGCGGCCCCCCCCCCCCCTCCCCCTTTGCCGGGCGAGTTGCAGAAGTTCAGGATGAGCGGGCGTTACACCATTGAGGGGCTTGTCATGTTGGCGGTTCCCGAGCCGGCTGTCTGCGCTCTTGTTGCAGGTGGACTGGTCGCGTTGTCCACGATGGCATGGCCACGCTTCCGCCGCCGATTCTCAACATGAAACTCGACGCATCAACGCGTGATGACGTCATCACGATTTTCTGGATACGGAGTACGACAGGCGGCATCGTGTCAGCCGTCGCGCCCGAGACGGAGCTTGAGTTGCGCCTCGTGGAGATTGGCTGGCGAAGGGACGGCGCCCTGACTTTCGATACGGCAACCGGACACGCCTTCGCCGGTCGGCGTGCTTTTCGGTTCGCCGTCCCAGACCGGTTTCGCCCCCTGCAGGCCGACAATCGCCCCGTCGGGATGCGCGTTCGCCCAGCCAACAAGATAATCGCGACCGCCTGGCACGCGGATGTTCCACTCCACGGAACGCGCGCCGAGGATCGGTCCGCCATTGCCGCCGTGGAAACCGTCGTTGCGCACGAGCGTGATGTCCGTGTGCAGGTTCTCGAAAGGCAGGGCGCGGTGTGTATCGAAAATCCCATGCTCGAGAATGCCTCGCGTCCAGACGTTGCCGCTGGCGAAAATCTCGACGTTGAGGCCGTGGTCGGGCCGGGTCTCGATGCGGAAATCACTGAATAAGTTATCGTGGCTGCCGCGGCAGATGGGGCCGTGATGATGCGTCAGACGTTCCGGCGCGCTCGCCTTGAGCGTAAAACGGGTGAGGGTGACGCATTTGGTCCGGGCGAGGCTCGGGCCGTTTTCCATGTCGATCATCGTCACGTCGCGCAGCCAGCAGTGAATGGCGTAAGCGAAATACGGCGCGTTCCATCCGCGACAGTTGCCGTGGTGGATTTTTTTGACCCATTCGTATTCGCGCAGGTAACGCAGGGTCATGTTTTCGATGCCGCTCTCGCGGATGAAGGGCGCGTATTTTTGGAGAACGGGTTCCCAGTCGGCGCGCAGGCCGAAGCGCAGGGGTTGCCGGAGCGTGATCGTCCGGGCGTCGCCGGCAATGGCGGCGATTTCAACGATCCAGTTTGGTTTGCCGGGTTTGGGCCAGGCGGCTCCGTAGGGGGCGGCTTTCCAGTCAAAGGCATCGGCCCAGGCGCCGTCACCGCAGAGGTGTTTCGCGAGGGAATAATCGTCCGTGCCGATGGTCTGGCGGAGGGAGACGAGGTCGCCTGCGCGGAGGAGCCCGGCGGGGGCGGCGGAGGCGAGTCTGATCGTGGAGTCGCCGCGACGGGCAGGGGCGGCGAGCGGCAGCGCGGGGCCTTCGTGTCGTTGTGCTCTTGGCGCACCTTCCGGAGCGGGAGAGGGGGGGGAGGGGGTGAACCAGATGAGGCCACCGCTGTAGTTCCAGTTGGTGGCCCATCCGGTTTTGGTTTTCGCGGGGTAACGGTGGGGAAACCACGCGGTTTCGAGGGGACGCGTAAAAATGAGTTGCACGCCGTCACGGCTTTCTCCGCGCAGGACGCTCTTGTTCGTGTGAACAAAAAGGACGTCGCTGATTTTGTAGTTGCCGTCGGGGAACCAGACGATGCCGCCGACGTCGGGATTAACGGCGGCGATGGCGGCGCGAATGGCGGCGGTGTCGTCGGTTTCGCCGTCGCCTTTCGCGCCGTATTTTTTCACGTCAAAACGCGGGGCGAAGCCGGGCGCGGCGGTGTCGGGCAACGGTTTTTCTCCGTAGTGGTATCCTGCATACGAACAGTTGGGGATGGCGGGATGCGTGTCGGGTGCGGCGGCGTATTCATCCCACAGGGAGGCGCGGGTGGACGCGGCGGCGAGGAGCAGGGCGGCGGCAATGGCCAGAGAGCGCGATGTGTGCATGGGAAATTCAGCGTTGGCGGCGGCGAAGCGTGAGAATGACGGCGGCGAGCGCGGCGGTCAGCACGCCCAGCATGGCGGCGGCGGTTGCCGGTTCGGGGACGGCGGCGGCGTGGGTGATGGTCACGTCGTGCAGCGTAAGGGTGTCCATCGCGTTGCTCGTGGGTAGCAGGATGGCAAAGGTGTCGAAGGTGGAATATCCATTGGTGTCCTCGGCCTCGAAGCTGTAATTCGTCAGTCCGGTTCCGACGAGGCTGACGAGGATTTTTGTTCCCGTGGCAAGGCGCGTGATGGTGAAGACGCCGGTGTAGAGCGCGGCATCTGTTGGCGTTGCGGACGAGCCGCCGCCTCCCTCGATGTTTTCGTAATACATGCCGGTGTTGGAATGGAGCAGGGAATTGCCGGTGTGGGTGGCGTCGGCAGGGTTGCGATGCCGGATGTAAATCGCGTTGGTCGTGCCGGTGTATGCGGTGAAACTCATGTCGGCACGGTAGCCGGTGTAGGGTTTGAACAGGTCGTTGCCCGATCCGTGACCATCGGCGGCGACGCGGTTGGAGGTTTCCGCGGTGCTGTGCGAATCGTAAAGCGCCATGCGGATTCCGTTGCTGTAACTTTTGGGATTGTTGAAGGAGACATCAAACGAGACGGTGAGCGAATCGCCGATGGCAAGCGTCGTGGCCTCAAAGTAGGTCACTATGTGCCGTTCCGGACCGATGGTGAGCGTGCCCGCATCGTTATCCAGTGTGCAGGAGGATGCATTACTGCTGGCGCTGAACCAGCCGGCGCGGTCGCCGTCGTCGAAGCTGTCCTGGAGAAGGGTCGTCGATGCGGCGGTGGCGGCAGCGGCGGACGCAAGGGATACGATGGCGGCGTTCAAAAGCGCGGCAGCCCGAAGGCCGGGCGCGCGGAGACATGTTTTTTGTAGTTTATCTTTCATGACAATATTATGGTCGATGGTTTGTGATTTGCGGTTTGTGGTTTGCGGGTCAGATTTTTGGAGGGAGTTTGTCGAGGAGGGCGACGCGGGCGTCGAAGTAGAGCGTGGTGCGGCGTCCGCCGTGCGCGGGGGAGGCGGGGAGCTTGGGAAACCAGCCGCTGCCCTTGACGCTGCTCCAGGTGACGCCCTGGTCCGCCTCCATGATCGACCAGACTTGCGAAGCGCCGCCGTGCGCTTCCAGTTCGGCGAGAGGGACGGGCAGGCGCAGGGTTGTCGTGCCGACGGGCGCGGCGCCAAAGGGGCGTCCGGAGCCGTTGGAGAGTGTGTTCATGTTGACCTGGGCGATAAATGTCGCCGGCTCGGATGGGTCGTCGGTCGTGAGATTGAGCGGACGCGAGGGGCAATGCAGTTGAGTGACGGTAACGCTCACGCCGGATTTGAGAGCCGAGGATTCGGGGTAGCCCATCCAGGGGCCGAGCAGCGCGCAAAATTGGTAAGCGCCGGGGTTGTTTTTGTAGGTGTTGCCGAGGCCGACGAAGGAGGGGCCGGGGAGGATGCCCTTGTGTTCGTCGGTGTAGGCGAGGATGGCGATGCCGACCTGGCGGAGGTTGGCAATGCACCGGATCTGATGCGCTTTTTTGCGGGCCATGCCGACGCTGGCGAGGACAAGGCCGGCAAGTATCCCGATAATCGCTACAACCGTGAGCAATTCGATCAGTGTGAAGGCAGCCGCAGCCGCGGTTCCGGTGGTGGTGCCGGTTGTAGTGGTGGTATCGGTGGATGCCGGTTTTTGTCCGGTGTCCGGAATCGTATCCATGTTCCGGATATTGGATGCGGAGTGGCTGCGGCGGCAGTATCGGGTCATGTCTGTTCGGGATTTGAGGTTTGTTGTCTTCGGGAACGTGAGAGCCGGATAATACCATGACCTCCGGACCGGCCCCGGTTTTTACCGGAAACCGTCCGCCTGACAACCGGAGAGCGACGTCGGGCTGTCCTGTTGAACTCGCTAGAATGCAGGAAGTTGGCGCTTGAAACCGGCGGACGTGAGCGGCCCTGGCCGGAGCGCGAAAGTGCACAGGGTCAAGTTGCGGGATAAATGGTGAAAACAGGACGGGACGGGGACATTCCCGTCCGGGCCCGCGCGCGGGGGGGGGGGGGGGGGGGGGGAGGGATCGATGCTTTGTGGCTGAATTTCAAACAATCAGGAAATCCGGACAGGTTTTTTTTACACGCCTGGCCGCGGCAGTCAGGCATCAGGAAACGACGCTTCTTTATGTCGTGGACGCGCCCGATGCCGAGTCGCTCGACCTGCCGGAGCGCGCCGAACTCCAGCGCCTGCTGGCCAGCAATTACCGCCTGCCCGATCCGGCGGCTTCGCCGTCGGCGGGCGATTGGCGGAAAAAGCCCGCGCCACGACCAATGCCTGTCCGGTTTTTTGGATACACCTGGTATGCGAGACCTCCTGGTGCCGACTCAGTAAATCGTCCAGCTCCACGCGTCGGAGGCGGTTCCGTATTGCGGGATGTGGTTGTCCGTAAAGGAAACATGTCCGTCCACATAGAGGGTGGTCCTCTGCCTGTTTTTGTGCGGATACCACCATGGTGTCGTGTCGGGATTCTGGTTGGGAATATCGGCCACCGGCGCCAGTCCTGCCGCCGCCGCCTGCTGGTCGAGCATCACCACGTCCCGCGAAGGTTTCTGCGATTGAAAAATCCCTGTCGGCGCGCCCCGCGGAAGGGACAGAAAACCCGCCATGTTTTGCGCCACATGGCGGTTGTACAGATAACAGACGGGATTCTCCGCCGCACCCTTGTATTCCGGACACCGCATGACGGCCCACGTCTGCGTGTAGGGATAAATCTGGCCGCTCCAGCTCGTCTGCGCATCGAAGGGCGCAGTCGCCGTGTCCTGGACGGGAAAGGTGTTCCGGTTGTCTGTCGCGTAGAGCAGGAACGCCGTGCCCACCTGCCGCATGTTCGAGAGACAGCGGGTGGCCCGGGCGCTGGCACGGACTTTGCCCGTAACCGGGATGATAATGGCCGCGAGCAGGCCGATGATCGCAATGACCGTCAGCAGCTCGACCAGCGTGAAACCGCGTCCGCAGCAACCAGGACGAGAAGCGCGTCTTCGCGATGATGATGGTGTTTTCATGATGTGCCAGGATTGGGAGAGGAGAGGAGAGAGGGGGGGGGGGGAATGTCATGTTTCAGCGCGCGATGGCGAAGCCGCTCACGCTCACGTTGGCGAGACGCCCGCGAAGCGGTTTTTCTTTTCCTCCCAGATAAAGCCGCGAATTCCCGAACCTGCGGAATCCCGGATCACCGGCGGCAACAGACGCGACTTCCGATCCGTCGAGACGAAGCAGAAAACGGTCGCCGGTGAAAAATGCCTCGACTCGCGTCCACGTATCCGCAGGGACAGGACGCGGGCTGGTTGCGAATCCCACGCCGGTCCGTCCGGCGCGGAGCCTTCCGTCGGCCAGACGGACGATCTCGATGGCGCCGGTTTTTTGTTCCTCCGCGCCGAGAATGTTTTGCGCGGATGCCGGGTTGCCGCCCGCCGGATACAGGTCGAACGAAATCGTGAACGGTCCTTTCGGTTCGTTTTGCACGGTCAGTTGGGCGCGGTCGTCAACGCCATCGAATTCGAGGCAGGCCGCGCCCGCCGGTCCGCCGCCTGCAATCCGCAACGGCACGCGGGCGGCGTCCACCGAAAGAAAACTGTTTCCGCGCCCCAGGGTGAGCGGGGAGCGGTCCGCTGTGTCGCGTCCGGGATTCGTTTCGCTGGAAAAATCCCACGCGGATTCCTGCAAGATCGCCGGGTGTACCCGGGTTGTCACTACAGAGGCGCGTGTGACCGGAGGCGTTGAAAAACAGGCGTCCGTCCGGTGCATGTCCATGGAGAAGGGGGTGCGTATCACGCGGATTTCCACGGGCGGGGACTTCGCCAGGGGATGGACGTAATTGCTTTCAATGATTTTGCCCGAGGCCGTTTCCAGGCGAGCGTGCCAGGTGTCGTTTGCCCGGTGGCCATCGACGGCCAGCGCCAGCGTCAGGATTCGCGGCGCGTCCGCCGGCAGGTCGCGACGTTCGTCGGCCAGGGCGTCCGCGCGGACGGCGCGCAGCGAGAGTCCGGATTGGCCAACCGGCAGGGCAACGCCGTCGGCGGCAAGCGCGTCGGCCACGCGCATGTTTCCGGTTTCAGCGCCCGCCGGTGTGGCAAAGTGCAGGGTCGCGCCGGGGGCCACCGCCAGTTCGACGGCGATCGGGAATCCCCGGTCGCACAGGCCGCGAATTTCGCCGGTTTCCCGGGCCAGCGCCGCCGGGTTGTTGTTTGAGGAGCGTCGCGCCCGCAGCACCGTCCCGCCGGCCACGGTGGCGCGGAATCGCACCGGCCTGGATGACGAGAGCATTACTTGTGCGCGTCGCGCCGGATTGTCGCCGGTCTCGAATTCGCCCATTCGCCAGTCGTTCCGGAACAGTGTGATGGAGCGGAGCGGCTCCGGCGCTTCCCATTCCAGGCGGGCGGATGCGGTGCCGGGGTCGCTTGTGTCCAGGGTCAATGTTGCCTGTCCGCTGCCTGGGGTCGCGGCGCGGCGCAGGGGGATTTTTAGTGTAGTCTGGTTCTGGATCCAGCCCGAGCGGAAGAGGATGGCCGGGAGTGTGTGATCGACGCCGTCCACGTTCAGCACGGGCACGGCCAGCGGAGCGATTGCCAGGTCCGTGGTGTCCACCGCCCAGTCGGTCCGCGCCAGCTTGTCGCCCGCGAGGGTGCGTTCGGGCAGCGTTGCCAGGGGACGTCCGTCGGGCGCGCGCAATTCGCCGCGCACCGTGACAGGCCGGTTGTCATGCCCCGGCAATGACACGATTTCGATGCGCTGCACCGTGCCCGCCAGTTGCTCGCGCGGGTAGGCCGCGTAGAGGCGGCGTTCGTCCGGGGGCGTTCCTTGCTGGCCAGCCCGCTGGTCCGCCCGCCAGCGCCGCGTGTGCCAGGCGCCGAGTTCCAGCAGTGTTTCCCACTGGAAGAGGGTGGGCTGCACGTGGGTCTCGTCCTTGTCGTTCCAGGTGATCCATTGTATCCAGTCCGGCATTGCGGCGAGCGCGCTTTCCCAGGAGTCCAGCCACTGGTCGAGGTTTCTGAAGGGCAGGTAATAGTCGTTGCGTCCGCTGTACCAGCCGCCGAGGTAGCCGGGTTCGATGCCCGCCATCCAGCCGCCCGCCCGCGCATGACGCCGGGACGCCTCGCCGAGCAGACGGTAGGCGTCCGCCGGACTTTGTTTCCCGGCCCGGCCGAGTTCCCCGAAACTGTAAACGAGATCAAAGGAGCCGGAGTAGGCCGCGACGCCGGCTTCCGTCACGGGCCGGTCCCATCCCGAAACGGGGTCGCCGACGATGAAGGTGCGCAGGCCGGCCTTTTCGAGGCGTTCGCGCAGGCGGCGGTAGGTGCCGGCGTCTCCCCGCTGGTCCGCCCAGAAGGTGGACCACACCGGGGCGCCGCCCACCCGGAGCCAGGCGGGATGGCCGGCCCATTTGCGCATGAAATCGAGCGCCCGTTTTTCGTCGGTATCCGTGTCCATGATACGCACGTAGCTGGGGAACGCCTTCAGGCCGGTGCCTTCCAGCGCTCGCAGCAACAGGGTGAAGTGTTCCGACCAGGCCCAGCCGTCCCGGCACGCGATGGTGGAGGCGAATGTGTCGCAGCCATACGCCGCCGCCCGCAAGGCCTCGGCGCGCAGGTTGGCGACGGGGTCGTTGTCCAGCGCCCGGGCCAGCGGCATGTCATGGTAATTTTGTGACATGGCCACGTTGTTGTTGATGGCCTGCCACGGTTCGAAAAACATCACCGTGCGTTTTTCGATGCTGGTCGCGGCCAGTCCGTCCGCCGGGGTCGCCGGGGTCGCAAGGTTCGCAAGGGTCGCAACCGAAGCCGCGGCGACGGAAATAACCGCACGCAAGGAAGTGTTCATGCGCATGACAGGAAGGGATGAGTGGAGGAGGGGGGGGGGGGGGTGGGGGGGGGAGAGGGGCAAGGGCCGCAGCCGGGGGCGCGCGCCGGCAAAACCGGCAAGGGCGCAGGCTCCCGCCACGAGG
>JAISAX010000559.1 GCA_031266495.1 Opitutaceae bacterium | reverse complement strand
AGTTCCTCGTCGACCACCGTCCTTGGCACGCTTCTCGCCAGCGCCCCGAAGCTCAGCCTCCCGGCCACCTTGCTTGTCGTGCTCAAATCCTTCCGATCGCGTCCCATTTGCCGCCCATCTTCTCTCATCCCTCCTCTTCGCTTGCGGCTCCGCCGCTCTGTGCCCTTTGTGTAAAATCTGTTTCTGATGATCCGGAAACCCGCAGGTTATGGGGTTGGCGCATTCAACCGGGCGCGATATGAAAGGTTGTATCATTGGCGTTCTTCTGTTCTCCGATGAAGCCCGACATGGCCAGACAACCCACCATCCTCGACGTCGCGAAGAAGAGCGGATTTTCCAAAAGCACCGTATCGCTCGTGTTGCAGGACAGTCCCGAGATCCCGGACAAGACCAAGACGGCGGTCCGCAAGGTGATGGCGAAGCTCGGCTACCGGCATAACCGCTTCGCCCGCAGCCTGCGCACGCGCCGGTCGCATGTCGTCGGCATGGTGATACAGGATCACCTCAATCCGTTTTACGCCGAGATCGTGCAGCACGCGGAGCAGCTTTTGCGTCGGCACGGCTACGATCTGGTGGTGAGCAGCAGCAATACCGACCTGGAGGCTGAAACGCTGGCGATCGAGCGGCTGTTTGCGATGCAGGTGGACGGGATGATCGTCTCGACGATGGACTACGCGCGCGCCGAGCCGTTGCTTTCGTCGATGCAGGCGCAGGGGACACATTGCGTGGTGGCCGGCCCGGCGTATCCGGGAATCCCCTTCGACGCGGCCACGATCAACGACCGTCCGGCGATGCGCACGGTGATGGAGCATCTTTTCGCGCTCGGGCACCGGCACATCGGTTTTATCTGGGGCGCACCGGCCTTTCAGGCGATCGGCGCGCGCTTCGAGGTGTTTCGTCAGGAACTGGAGGCGGCGGGCCTCAGCGTGCGGGAAGAGTGGGTGAAGCGCTGCGGCTTCCGGCTGGAGGACGGCTACGCGGCGGCGACGGCCTTGTTGCAGATGAAGAGGCGACCGACTGCGGTCTTCGCCCTCAACGACCTGCTCGCGCTCGCCACGATCCGCGCAGCGCGCGACCTTCGCCTGGATGTGCCGGGCGATATTTCCGTGGTGGGTGCGGACAACGTGCAACTGGCGAGGTCGTTTTGCCCTTCGCTGACGACGATCGACCAGCCGATCGAACAATACGCCACGGAACTCACCCGGCTGGTGCTTTCGGGCATCGAGAAAAAAACACCGCCATCGCCTGCCGCCCGCAAATCCGCGGAGGCGGCATCCGCAACTGCGGGCACGACGGGCGCGGCCGGCAAGGCTCTTCGCCGGATGCCGGAGCGGGTTGAATTGACGGCCGGATTTCTCGTCCGCGAAAGCACGGGGCCGGTGCGGGGGTGAATGGGTGTCGGTGCCTGTCGACTTTCGGGAGCATGGCCACAAGGCGGGCGCCCCGAGGAGGTTTGACTCTTTCGTTTTGGCGATACACCTTTTGCCCATGGGAAATACATACAGTGTAAAATCGCTTCAACGTGAGACGGCGACCGCGATTGATCTCGCAGCCGGAGGCAACCTCGTCACCATCACGCGTCACGATGAGCCCGTTGCTGTTCTCGTCAGTCACGAACGTCTTTCCGCCATTCTGGAAACGATGGAGATACTTGCCGATCCGGGCGCAATGAAAGCCATTAACGCAGACCGCAAGGGAGTGACCAAAACTTACCGTCTCGGCGACCTTGATGATTAGTCATCCGTCCCTGCACGTTTGTTATCATGAGCAAGCGCCCCGGCTACGCCCTCGAACTGCACCCGCAAGTAAAAGCTTTTTATGAAACACTTGGTCCCGAAAGGCGCATGATCAAGCGGGCGCTCGAAGGGCTGCGCACCGAAAAGGGCAACATCCGCGCCCTGGAATCTCCGCTTGCAGGTTACTACCGGCTTTCGATCGGAGGCTATCGCCTCATTTTCCATTACGCTCCCGGACGCAAAATTGTCTGTGTGTTCCTCAATACGCGAAAACTTGTTTACGACCTTTTCGAAAACGAAGTCCTCCGGTGCCTCCTTGGGAAACTCTCCGGTCAAAACGACTGACATCTTCCTTTGTCCGCGAATTCGCCCACATGCGTTTTGTCCGCCGGTCTTCGTTGGCACGGCAAGGCGCAGCGTCTGTCTGCCGGGTACGGGGGGGGAGGGGGGGGGGGCCGGCCCCTTGACTGCCTTGCCTTGTCTGTGCATGGTCTGTGCATGGCAACGAAAACGATCTCCCTCGAAGTCGAGGCTTACGACATGTTGAAAAAGGAAAAGCGCGCGCCCGGCGAGTCGTTCTCGGAGGTGGTGCGCCGTCTGGTGACTGACCGCCCCGCCTTGACGGCGGAAGAACTCATTGAGGCGCTGCAACCGTTCGAAGGCAAGGGAGCCGGGAAAAAGCGTCGCCGCCATGCTGCTGCTTGATACCAGTTTTCTGATCGAACTCGAATCCGAGGTGTCTGCGCGCGTCCTGGGGGCGGCCAAATGTTTTCTGGCGGCGAAGCCGTTGGAAAGTGTTGCGGTGAGCATCATATCTCTTGGCGAATTTGCCGAAGGCTTTGAGGACAAAAATGACGTTGAGGCGTTTTTGTCGCGTTTCCGTATCGTCTCCCTGTCGCGGAGCATTGCCTACAAGGCGGCGGCGATGCAGGCGTCGCTTTCGCAACGGCTCGGGGAAAATGATGCATGGATTGCCGCCACGGCGCTGACTTATGACGCCGACCTGATCGGAAGGGAAAAGGCGTTCGGGCGTGTCCCGCGATTGCGTTACAAGACATTCTGATCACCGCGCTCCGGCTCAAAATGCCGGAGCTTTTTTGTGACTGTTGCCGGGAAGGGTGAAACGAAGCCGGAAGCGACGGAATCCGTCCGGCATGAAAAACAAGACGGTAAATTTTCACTGGACCGTTCCAGAAACCGCTTGACAACTGGAACGGTCCAGTGAATCTCGTCGGCATTCCGCTCTCCCCGGCTCCTTCCGGGTCCGGAGAGATTCCACCAAATCCCGATAACGTCCCTGAAAATCAACTCCACCGATCGTCGATCATCCCTTCAGTCACTTAACATCCATGTGTCAAATCTGGGGGGGGGGGGGGGGGGGGGGGGGGGGGCCGGGGGCGGGGGGGGGGGGGG
>JAISAX010000551.1 GCA_031266495.1 Opitutaceae bacterium | reverse complement strand
TCTCTTCCCTCCCTTGCAACCCTTATCTTCTGTATCTAGTGACAACACTCTCCCTCCCCCTCTTCATTGCTACATCTTAACGGAAAATACAAAAATGGGAGGAACATCCGCCTGAGAATCGTCATGCCAGCTCTGCTTGTATTCGATGGTTTGTTGCTCGGACATGGTTGTGCTTCAGGAGAACTCCTGAAAATTGAACATATGCCATCTACGCCTGTGTGCGCCAGCACGGTTTTGCTTCCCGTCCGCACCTTGATCCGGTGATCTTTATTCGCATCCGTTCGCGGTTAAAAAGCATTTAAAAAAATTCCCTGAAACCGAAACCACCTTCACTCCGGCCCGACCAGCTCGCCGAGCAGGAACAACGCGCCGGCGTACCAGTTGGAACCGGCGTATTTGGCAGGCGATTTTTCGAAATCAGCACGGTTGCGTTCGAAGAGCACGTTTTTTTTGTCCACGCGACCGGCGAGCACTGTCACCTCCACGTTGTGCTCCGTATCAGGCAAGCCGTCGCCAAGCACGGCGGTGCCCAAGCGATGGTAAGTGCAGTAGCCGTCGAACAGGCGCTGTTCGGTCGATTTCCCGTCAATTGTAATGCGCAACGCACCACAATCGGGACCCAGCAGATCATAGATGGCGGCCCGTGTTCCCCGAAAACGAAAACGCAGGGTCGCTCCGGGCTCCAGTTTCCAGAGACTCGGCAGACGCGCGGCAAAACTGCGGGCGCGACCATCGGTTGCGGGATCGAGCAAGGTAGCCGGTCCGTCGATACGGATGCCGGCGGCGGCGGGCGTGGCGCCGAAGGGAATCATGCGGGCGTTTTCCCAGTTGGCTGCAACCAGCGGAGCGGGCAACGCGGGCGCGGATGCGGAGGCGCGCGGAGATTTCCCGCCTGCGGCACGGATCGCCGGGATCGAGCGGATGATCGCTTGGGTGTAGAGCGCGTGACCGGTGTCGAGGTACGGATGCACGCCATCTTTCGAAAACAGGATGCGCCCCTGTTCGTCGGTCGGAATGTCGGAAGAAACGTCGAGCTCGTCACCGGAAGGACGTTCCACGCGGGCATCCGGGGAGGACATGACGAGCTTCCCTTCCGCCTCCAGGCGGGCGGTCTCCATGCCGAGATGGATCGACGGGATTCCGTAGTGGTCGGCGACGTCCTCCATGACACTTTCGGAGCGCTTCATCTTGCCGGTCTTGAGCACGGCAATGTCGCTTTTGGTAATCGTATAGACGAAGGCGATGTCGCAATCGGGCAATGCTCGCCACGTCTTGCGCACGATGCCTTCCATCGCCTTGCGGATGCGGTCGGGCGAGGCGTTGGCGTCGTTGACGGCAAATTCCACGAAGAGCAGGTCGGGTTTCTGGTCGAGGACGTCGCTCTGCACGCGAAACACGCCGAGGTCCGATCCGGTGCCGCCGATGGCGGCGTTGATTCCCTCAATTTGCGTTTTCGGAAACTGCTTTTGCAGCCACGCACGACTCTGTACGCGCCAGCCTTTCTGCGCCGTGATGCTCCCGCCGAGATAGCCGATCCGGACGGCTTTGCCGTTTTCGAGCTTCTGGAAAAAGCGCGGCAATCCGTCACGCGGTGAAACCTCCGTCAGGTCGCGCGGCGCGAAGGCAACCGGGGCCGCATCAGCGGAGTCAGCAGCGTCGGCAGCGGCGCGAGAAACGCAGACCGGCAGCAACAAGGCGGCGAGAAAAAACGAGACAGAGCGAAAAAACGGAAGTCGTGATATGAGCATGAAAATACAACTGATCGACGTGCAGGAAAAGTCAGCCGTGAAAATCGATTGGCGTCGGGACACATTTCAAAAAGTGGACAGGTAGTAATAAAGCCGTGGCGCGGGCGTCTCGCCCGCTGACGGCGAAGCCGCCGGATCGTGTGGCACGGGCTTCCAGCCCGTGAGCGTTGCCTCTCTGCGACGTCCGGAAACAAACCGGCGGCGCTTCGCGCCGTCCACGGGCAAGGATGCCCGTGCCACGTCGGAAGCGGGCGAGACGCCCGCGCCACTTCAGGGCCGTCCGCGTAACATCGGTAACTTGATTTGAAATGCTATCGTGTAGTCGCGACCACGACTGGAACTGTTCCAGCAACAACCCCTCGTTTCTGTTTTCCGGGCCGACAAGATGCGAGGGCATGAAATCCCTGACAATGCCCTTCCGTTTATTCCCGCATTCACTGGCTGCCGGCCTGGTCCTGGCGGCTGCCGGCGCTCACGCGGCCGTTTATCTTGAAGAAACCTTTTCCGGATACGCTGCCGGATCGCTGGGCGGCCAGACCGCAGCCGCGGACAGCGTCGGATTTTCCGGGGAATGGAAACGCAACGAACAGGCGGATACCCATGCGATCGTGCAGTCCGCCGACTTCGCATTTGGCAATCTGGCCAACGGAGGAGGCTCGCTTCGCCTGTACGGGACCGCGGCTAACAAATCCGTTGTCATTGGCGCCAGCGTGGACGCGCCGCTCGCCGGCACGGTTTACTCCGCGTTCATATTCCGGTTCGACACCCTGTCTTCGTCAAACACGGTATCCTTTGCCGGTATCCGTGTGAGCAGCACGCAGGACGGAAGCAGCGACACCCGTTTTGCCGTGTCACCCGATGGCGAATCCAAAGCCGGAGGCACGTCGGATGCCCGCTTCAACGGCAGCGTCGGCTCCAACGGATGGGGTACGCTTCTGGCCAGCGAAACCTATATCGCTCTCTCCGGATACGAGTGCGTTGGCGAGACCCTGTCGGCTTCGGCCAAAGGCAAGCTTAGGAGATGTGATTAAATAAACTGGACAACGATGTCAACAGGTGCCAAATTGGGGAGATGAAGGATATTGACGAGAATATACTCAAGAGGCGCACAGAGCGGCGGAGCCGCAAGCGAAGAGGAGGGAAGCCGGGCATTCTGGTAGGCATGGGAGATATGAAAAACCAGACATTACCGATTGAGCCCGGCGTCCCGGAGAGCTTTGTTAGAGCGTGTTTAGAATCTTTTCAGTAATATAGAAATAAATGATAATACGATGAAATGTTTGCTGGTATTTAACTTACGTTCGCAATTTTTCCAATTGCGTCGATATTTG
>JAISAX010000530.1 GCA_031266495.1 Opitutaceae bacterium | reverse complement strand
CCCCCCCCCCCCCCCCCCCCCCCCCCCCCCCCCCCCCCCCCCCCCCCCCCCCCCCCCCCCCCCCCCCCCCCCCCCCCCGATCGACACGCGTATCAGGATTTCCCCCACGTATGGATCAGTTGCTTCCGGGACGGAAGCGGCGGACGCGGCGACAGATGGTAATGATTGCTGCACTACAAAAAACCGGCAGGCAAAACATCAGCGCGGCCGTCGCTGGCTCCGGAATGGCCGGAACCGAGAGAACTTCAAATTGCAGGGTGTTTCCGGTGTATTTGAAATTTCCCGACCATCCTTCGGAGGAGGCGAATTTTTCAACCGCGATGGCGGGCGTTCCGCCAAAGGCGATCA
This sequence comes from Opitutaceae bacterium, assembly GCA_031266495.1. Next base: position 2,393 of record JAISAX010000530.1, on the reverse strand, counting down.
GGTCAATCGTCGAGCCGACGACGCTGGCAGAGGAGCCGGTGAAATCGAACAGGATGCTGCCGTCGCCGCCCGCCGCCGAGCCGACAAGCGTCTCGCCGTCGAGGACGATTTTGTCGCCGTCGAGGTTGAAGCGGATGGTGGCATCGCCCGAGAAGACGAGGCCTGCGCCGCTGGCGGCGTTGATGGTGAGCGTGCCGGTGGTGGCGACGCCCGCGTCGCTGACATCGCCGGGGTCGAGAATGGCGCCAGCGGCGAGAGTGACGGTTTTGTTTGTGCCGCCCAGCGTGATGCTGCCCGTCCCGCCAAGCGTCGCGCCGGAGGCAACTGTGATGCCCGTGCCCGAACTACTTGAAACACCGGTGGCCGCACCGTTCAGGTAAACCGAGCCGCCATTGATTGTCACGCCCGCCGTCCACGCCACAATTGTGTTGGTAAAACGGATACGTCCCTCGTTGTTTTTGACGAACGACCAGTCGCGCGGCGACCCGCCTCTGGTCCAGAGGCCTGCATAGGTCGTATTTGTGTCCTGATTGAGGACGATTCTCCGTCCCCCTCCCTGGTTCATCGCGGTGATTTCCGCCGTGGCACTCGTACCGGAGAGTTCGCCAAGAGTAATCGAGGCAATGTCCTGGATGATCACCAGCTTCCCCGTACCGTTCAGGGCGATCTTTGTATTCTCGCTAGTTGCAGTCGCGGCATTGATGCGGATTTCTTTGCTCTGGCTGGTATTCGGAGCACTTGACTCCGTCGTGCTTGCCTCGGTGATTTTCCCGTTCCATGCGACATCCGCGCCAAGAAGGAGGCGCGTATAGCCGCCACTGATACTCTTCCAGGTCAGGTCACCGCTTGAGGCGCCGCTCACCGTAATCGACTGGTTGCCCGATATGTGAGTCGTGATTGTCGCGGAGATGCCGTCGGCGACGGTAATGCCATTGAGGACGGGTGACGCACTCAGCCCGGCGAGGGAGATTTGCGCATTCGGGTGCGTGATGAAAATCGAATCGCCGGTAGTGGCAACGGTTGCACCGATCGAGCCATCGGCGGTGAGAGACCAATTCGCGCCGATCCAACTGTTCTGCGTCGGGCTGTTGTTGTTCCAGTACTTGACCTCGGCGGAGAGTCGCGGGGCGAGCAATACGCCGCAGAGCAGCGTGATGAGGGAAAAGGCCGGGAACGCGATTTTACCAGGACGCCAATGGCGTCCTGGTACCTGCGCATGCGCAGGTACCAGCAATAGATCCCTCAACGGGATGAGTGACAGGGGGCGGTTTTGTAGTGTCCGGTTGATGTTCATGGTCGTGATATTCATGGTCGATCGGGAGGAGGTGTTTTTATTCAGTGTGCACGGTTTTCCGGTTCGTGGGCGGGTGATGTTTTTTCCTTTGTGCATGGAGTTGCTCCTTCGGGCAATCGGCTTTTTGTGTTAGCCCTAACACAGCAGCTCCGTCATTTCCGGTGAGAACAGGGAAAATGGGGGGGGGGGGGAGACGGAAGGTGGCTATGGCAGCACTGGATTGATGATACGATTCTTGAAAAACGGTATCCAGCCGCCATCTTTTGCCGCCATGACCGTTGCATTGAACGAACAATTGAATGAAGTCGTCCGGCTCAAACGCATCGGAGCGGATGTCGCGCTTGGCGATGCGCTTCGCGAGGGGATGACCCTGCTCTACCGCGACGCCGTGACCGAAGCCTGTTTGCGTGGCCAGCTTTCACGCGATGACGCCATTTCCCGGATCGGCGAAGCCGCCGTCCTGCGCGCCGAACAGGAAATGGAAATCGTACGGGAAGACATCGAATGGGGGCTTCATGGCAATGAGTGAGCAGACGGCCCCGGACCTTCCCGCCGTTTGCGACGCAGGACCGCTGATACATCTCGACGAAATCGGATACGCCGGCCTGCTCGCCGGGTTTTCTCCGTTGTTGGCGCCGGAACGCGTCATGCTGGAAGCGCGAACATTTCGCCTGCCAGAGGGCCTTCCCCTGAAAGTCGTGTCCGTCAGCGACAGCGCCCGCGCCGCGCTCCTCCCTCGGCTGACAACGCGCCTCGATCCCGGTGAAATCGACGCCCTTGCCCTCAACCGGATGTATCCGTCCGCAGTTTTCCTGACCGATGATTTGCGGGCGCGTGCCGAGGCAAAAAACCTGGGCCTGCGTGTTCACGGCTCTGTGGGCATCATTGTGCGTGCTTCCCGCACAAACTTGTTGTCCTGCGACCAGGCCGACAAGGCGCTCTCCCTGCTGGCAAGCTGCCAAACCCTGTTTGTCTCCAGCGCGGTAATCGATATCGGGCGAGAGCAGTTGCGACAGGGACGCGATCCGGGCATCCTGAATCCGGATACAAAGAGATGAGAGACGATCCGCTCCGCTCCGGAATCCACTCAAGCCCCCCT
>JAISAX010000518.1 GCA_031266495.1 Opitutaceae bacterium | reverse complement strand
TACACGGAACGCGTGCAATACGGCACCGCCTTTGTGTTCCTCCTGCTCGTCGGCCTCATCGCCACCAGTTCCATCCTTCTTCGCAACAAACTCCGCGGCCGCTACCAATGGTAAACACCACGACCACCACCTCTCCTGTTCCCTCCCCCCCCCCCGCCTCTGCCGACGCGGCCGCCACGCTCATCGATGTCGAGCATCTCGACTTCTGCTACGGCGAGAAACAGGCCCTGTTCGACATCAACCTCCGCATTGGAAAAAAACGCGTCACCGCCCTCATCGGTCCATCCGGCTGCGGCAAGTCCACGCTCCTGCGCTGCCTCAACCGGATGAACGACCTGATCGACGGCACGCGCATCACGGCCGGTTCGATCCGTATCCGGGGCCATGATATCCATGACTCCGGCGTCGATCCCATCGAGCTGCGCAAGCGCGTGGGCATGGTGTTCCAGAAATCGAACCCCTTCCCGAAATCCATCTACGAAAACATCACCTACGGACTGCGCATCCAGGGCGTGAAGTCCAGGAGCAGGCTCGATGAAGTCGTTGAAAAATCATTACGCGGCGCCGCGCTCTGGGACGAGGTGAAGGACCGCCTGCACGAGAGCGGCCTCGGTCTTTCCGGCGGACAGCAGCAGCGCCTCTGCATCGCCCGCGCCATCGCCGTGTCGCCCGACATCATCCTGATGGACGAACCTTGCTCCGCGCTCGACCCCATCGCCACGGCCAAGGTGGAGGAACTGATCCACGAACTGAAAAACGACTACACGATCATCATCGTGACGCACTCCATGCAGCAGGCCGCCCGCTGCTCCGACAAGACGGCCTTTTTTTACATGGGCCGGCTCATCGAATACGCCGACACGAAGACGATCTTCATGAACCCCTCCAACCCGCAAACCGAAGCCTACGTCTCCGGCCGCTTCGGATAAAAACTGACGGATTTTTACACAAAGGTCGCAAAGAACGCAAAGATGGCAAAGATGGCAAAAATCCCGCGACAAGGATCACATTTTTTTCTCTCTCCTTCGCGCCCTTTGCGATCTTTGTGTAAAAAACAGATCAAACCAGAACCTCTCCGCACACACCACCCCGCCTTTCCTGAATGAAACGCTTCTTCGACACCGAACTGGAATCTTTCCGCTCGCACCTGTTGCTCATGGGCGAACTGGCCATCAGCCAGGTCAACCAGGCGCTCAAGGCGCTGATCGATGCCGACATCGACCTTGCGCGCAAGGTCATCGCGAGCGACGACGAACTCGACCACCTCGAGATCGAAATCGACAACGAGGCCATCCGTTACATGAACCTGCGCGCCCCCATCGCCACCGAACTGCGGCTCGTCATCGTGGGCATGAAAGCCTCGCACGACCTCGAACGCGTCGGCGACGAAGCCTCCAACATCGCCAGGCACGTGAAAAAACTCGCCACCGAACCGCCCCTCAAACCCTACGTGGACATCCCCCGCATGGCCGGCCTCGCCACCGGAATGCTGCGTGACGCGCTCGACTGTTTTCTGGACTCCAGCGACGCGCAAAAACCGGTCGGGATTATCCGGCGCGACGAGGAAGTGGATATCCTGAACAAGCAGGTTTACCGCGAGCTGAGCAGTTTCATGATCGAGCGTCCCGACACGATCAGTCGTGCGCTCGAGTTGATGTTTATTTCCAGGTCGATCGAACGCATTGCCGACCACGCGACCAACATCGCCGAGGAGATGATTTTCCTCACCCAGGCCCGCGACGTCCGGCACGACGTGGAGCTGAAAAAGAAGGGGTGAGCGGCATCGTCGGTGTCGGGTTGCAATGAAGGAAGGGGTCAGCCCAACCGCAGGGTACGCACGCAACTGATCGAGGCGGCATGGATGGATGAGCCGGTTCCAGCCCGGTTATCCCTCCCTGCGGCTGCTGCGCAAGGCCGGCGAGAGTTCACGTGCGCGCCGGCGGGCGATCACGGCAATCGCCCGTCGGCTGGCCATCGCCCTGTGGCGCCTTGCCACCGGCAAGGCCTACCCCTGAACGACTCGGTTTTCGCATGAAAACTCTCCCCCCCCTCTCTCTCTCCTTCTCCTAATCTGATTTACTAACTGATGTTACGCAGACGGCCTTGAAGTGGCGCGGGCGTCCCGCCCGCTTCTGCGGAAGGTGCCTCTCCCCCTTGTCCTCAGGGCGGCGCTCCGCGCCGTCTGCGGGCGGGACGCCCGCGCCACTTCAAGGCCGTCTGCGTAACATCAGTTCAATCACTCATTTCCTGGCCCATGTGTCCTTGAGCGTGATCGTGCGGTTGAATACGGGCGGCTTGCCGGTGCCGGGGGCGGGGTCGCCGGTGCCGGGGGGGGGGGGGGGGACGCTGTCCTTCGGATCGAGCGCGAAATAGCCGAGCCGCTCGAACTGGAAACGATCTTCGGGCGTGGCGTCGGCGAGGGCGGGTTCGAGCTTCGCGCTGACGGTCTCGACCGAGTGCGGGTTGAGGTGGTCGAGGTAGTTGTCGTCGGCGCCGGGCTCGGGGACGGTGAAGAGGCGGTCGTAGAGGCGCACTTCGGCGTCGATGGCGCGGGCGGCGCTGACCCAGTGGATCGTGCCCTTGACCTTGCGGCTGGCGTCGGGCTGGCCGGCGCGTGTAGCGAGATCGGCAGTACAGTGGAGTTCGGCAACGGAGCCGTCGGGATTTTTGACGATTTCGTCGAGCCTGATGATGCAGGCGTATTTCAGGCGCACTTCGCCGCCGGGCTTGAGGCGGAAATATTTCGGCGGCGGGACCTCGGCGAAGTCGTCGCTTTCGATAAACACCTCGCGGGTGAGCGCGACCTTGCGGGTGCCGAAGGCGGGATCGCCGGGGTGGTTGGTGGCGTCGCACGCGATGACTTCGTTTTCGGCGAGGTTGGTGAGGACGATTTTGACCGGGCGCAGGACGGCGAGGCGGCGGGCGGCGATACGGTTGAGTTCGTCGCGCACGGCGTTTTCGTACACGGCGAGTTCGGTGAGGCCGTCGAATTTCGTGATGCCGATGTGGTAGGCGAAATTGCGCAGGGCGGCGGCGGGCACGCCGCGCCGGCGGATGCCGCTGATCGTGGGCATGCGGGTATCGTCCCAGCCATTGACGATGGCTTCCTTCACGAGGCGCAGGAGGCGGCGCTTGCTGAAAAGGGTGTAGGCGAGGTTGAGCTTGGCGAATTCGTACTGGTGGGGGAGGGGGCGGGGGAGTTCGAGCGCTTCGAGAATCCAGTCGTAGAGCGGGCGATGGACGACGAACTCCAGCGTGCAGATGGAGTGTGTGATGCCTTCGATGTAGTCGCTGAGGCAATGCGCGAAATCGTAGAGCGGATAGATGCACCAGCCGTCGCCGGCGTGATGGTGGGAGGCGTGGCGGATGCGGTAGAGGAGGGGATCGCGCAGCCAGACGTTGGGCGAGGCCATGTCGATGCGGGCGCGCAGGGTGCGGGTGCCGTCGGGGAATTCGCCGGCGCGCATGCGGCGGAAGAGATCGAGCGATTCCTCGACGGAGCGGTTGCGCCAGGGGCTGTCCTTGCCGGGCTGGTCGGGGGCGCCGCGGTACGCGTCGGTTTCCTCGGGCGTGAGGTCGCAGACGTAGGCCTTGCCCTTGAGGATGAGCTGCTCGGCGAAGGTATACAGGGCGTCGAAATAATCGCTGGCGAAGAAGGGCTCGACGGCGGCCCGGTTGTCGTTGCCGTTGCCGGCGGCAGCGGCAGGGGG
>JAISAX010000500.1 GCA_031266495.1 Opitutaceae bacterium | reverse complement strand
CGGGCCATCCCATTGCCTCCCAGCACCCTCAGCTCCTTCAACTCTTCTCTCTTCTTCTTCCTCTTCTTTCTCTTCATCTCTGGGTCAGAATCTATAGGGGTCTTTCTGGTTATTCGAAGCTTTCGCCTTGCCAGGAGCCGTCATTCAACCATTCGCGGAGGCTGGCGATGAGGTCGCGCAGGCCGGCAAGGAGCGTGTTGGCGGAGGCCTCCTGCGCTTCCAGCCACACGGCGTCCAGGAAGCCCTCGCGCTGGCAGGCATGGATGGCGTCCACGAGCTTTTCGGCGGGAGGCAGGCATTTCTGGTCGATATCGACAACAAACTCGGCGGCGAGCCGCCGGGGCGGGGGCACCTGGCGATAACTGTAAAATATCCCGGGGATTTCAAACCCTGTCTGCAGGGCGGCCCCCAGGAGCGCCATGATAGGATGGACGGGGGTGAAGTCCTTCCTGCCGCCTTCCGGAGGAAAAAGGTCATCAAGGAGGCGTTCGCACTGCTCTTCGAAGGTGGCGGCGAGGTCGGGCGGCAGGCCACCGCGGGACGCCAGTCGTTGACAGGTGGTCCGGTGCAATTCGTCGGCCCGGAGGCCGAGCGGGTGGTGGCATTGATACTCGGGGCGTTTCCAGGCTTTGTGGCGGGGCACGGGGCGGCGGCGGGCGGGATCGGGGCCGTGCTTGAGAGAATGGGCAATCATGCTGCGGTGAAATCCCTTGTACTTCGCGATGGTCAGTCGCTCGTTCCCGCTCATGAAGGCGATCTGCATGGGCATTTCGATCCGGGCGCATACGTGTTCGTTGAGGACGGTGTCGTGGAGGTTGGGCAACCCGAACTGGTATCGATCCTCGAAGAGGGCACGTTTTTCCCGGATGTCGATGATTTCCGCTTCGGTGGGAATGATGATTTCCCGTGTTCCGGCGTCCTCCTGGCGGGCTGCGGTGGCGGCGTCCGGGTCGGCGATGGAGGTGGGGGCGGTGGTGCGGGCGAGGAGGGCGGCGGCTTCGTCATCCTCGGTAAATTCCCAGGCGGGGCCGTCGTCCCTGAACTCCGTGCGGAAGTCGCCGGTGACGAGCATCCGCCCTTCGTCGGGGGTGAACCATTCGAGATAGAGGACGTTGCCCATGTGCCAGGGGACGGGCTTGCCGTAGATGAGACGGCTTTCGATCTCGTCGCGGGGGATGTCGGCGATCTTGTCCTTGTGCGAGGCGGTGACGAGGCCGGCGGCGCCCTTCTGTTTCATGTTGGCGGGCAGGGGCGCAGGGGCAGGCGTGTCGAGCCGGGTAAAGAAGGCGAGGCGGCGGCCCTGGAGGTCGGGGGCGGCGTTGCCCGCCAGTTCGATCTCCATCGGCTGCACGCGCCCGGCAAACCAGACGCGGGCGCTGATGCGCCCTTTCACTCGGTTGTCAATCGTGCCGCGCAGCACATTGTCTTCAAATTCCCATTCCAGCGAGGGGGTGTCCATAGGTGGACACTGCTTATCGCCGGGCGTCTGCGAAAACGGAAGTGAAATCCGCGTGTGGCAGGAGGGCTGGGGGCAGGAGGGTGTTTCAGCCTGTCCCCCTCCCCCCCCCCCCCCTCCCCTTTCATTTCCCATTCCCTTTCCCTTTCCATTCCGCGACCAGCACGCCAAGCGCCAGCAACGCGAGGCTGACGCCGAGCCGCCACGGGTTGGCTTTCTCCCCGAAAAACAGCAGCGAACACGCGATGCCGAGCGGCAGCTTGGCGTTGTTGAACACCGCCAGCGTCCCCGCATTGACGCGCACCACGCCGAGATTCCACCAGAAGAAGCACACGCCCGAGGCCAGGATCCCCAGATACGCCAGCACGCCCCACTGCTTCGGCGTCGGCCTGAACGCCGCCCCCCAATCCGCGCCAAACACCAGCGAGGCCGCCGCGGCCGCAACCACCGCCCCCAGATAAAGCCAGGCAAACAGCGACGCGCCCGACACCTCCGCGCGAATCGCCGGTCGCGTGCGCTTGTACGCCACCTGTCCGGCCGCGAAACACAGGTTGGCCCCCTGCACCAGCGCGAAGCCGGTCAGCAAGTCCGGACCGCCCTCCCGCGTCCAGACCGCCACGCCCGCTCCGGCCACCGACACCGCCGCCGCGATCAGGTGGCGCGCTCGCAGCCGGTTGTCCAGGGCCGAGTCGAGCAACGCCACATAGATCGGCGTGAGGATGGTGAACAGCACCACCTGATACGCCTCGATCCACACGAACGCCCGCTGGTAGAGCACATACATCGCGCCAAACTCCATCGCCCCGATCGCGGCCAGCCAGGCGCCCGTCTGCCACCGCACCGCCTTCGGCTTCCAGACCGGCAAAAACACGACAAGCGCGAACACCAGCCGCACCGCCGAAACCGCATCCGGATCGAGGCCCGCAAGCTGGCCCTTGATCAGCCCGAAGGAAAACGCCCAGATCAGTGAAACGAGGAGTAGCCAGAACATGGTTAATCGAAAAAGTCCGATCCCCTACCAACCATTCCGGCGTCACACACGGAAAATCGCCCCCAGCCTTTTCCCCAGCAGGAGGCTCGCCCCCACGATCACCGCCGCGAGGAACGCCATCGCCCACACGCCCAGCGCGCTGGCGATGAACTGCCCGTCGCCGAGCAGCTGGAACAGTTCGAGGATGGACTTGGTGATCGGGTAAAACGCCTGCTTCTGCGCCAGTATCAGCGAGTCGGATACCTCCAGCATCGCGAACGCGAACGCCAGCAGCCCGCCCGCGATCAGGTTGGCGGCGATCAGAGGCAGCGTCACCCTGACCACGGACTTGAGCGGCGGACACCCGAGATTTTGCGCCGCCTCCTCAAGCGTCTCGCTCGCCTGCTGGAAACCCGCCACCGCCGAACGCACCACATACGGCAACCGCCGCACCGCATACGCCACAATCAGGAGCACCGTCGGGTTTTCCACCGGATTCAGGAACGCGAAAAACCGGCCCTCCTGGCTCATCGCCAGGTAACCGAACGCCAGGACCAGCCCCGGCACCGCCAGCGGCAACATTGCCAGCAAGTCCAGCGCCTGCCGCCCCGCGACCCGCGAACGCACCACCACCCAGGCGATCGTCACGCCGAGCACCAGATCGACGAGCGTGGAAAGACTGGCGAATTTCAGGCTGTTGGCGATGGCCGGCACCGTCAGGTCGTGCCCGAGCGCGAGCCGGAAATTTTCCAGCGTGTAACGCCCGGGAAACACCGAGCCAAACCAGTCCCGCCCGAACGCCATGAAGACCACCCCGGCGTGCGGCAACACCGCCAGCGCCGTGACGCCGCCAAACGCCAGCGAGCAGACCAGCGCCCCGGCCACCGGCAACCGCCGCGCCCCGCCGCTGCTCGTGGCCTTCGCCATCATCGCATGGCCCGCCCGCCCGAAAACGCCCTTGCCGACAACATAAACCAGCGTGCTCGCCACCAGCAGCACGCTCACCAGCGCGTAGGGGAACGGATTGTTGCCGATGTTTTTCAGCCCGTCGAAAATCTGCACCGACGTCACCCGCGTGTAGTCGAAAATCAACGGCACCCCGAGTTCGGTGAACGACCAGATAAACACGATCGTGCCACCCGCGAAGAGGCCCGGACGGATCAGCGGCAACGTCACGCGGAAAAACCGCCGCCAGCCGGTGCAACCGAGATTCTGGGCCGCCTCCTCCATCGCCGGGTCCACGTTGGCGAGCGCCGCCGCCGTGTTGAGGTACACGATCGGGTAAAGCGAGAGCGCGTTGACGGCGACGATTCCCCAAAACTGGTTCGCCGCGAACCAGTCGAACGACCAACCCGCGGGCCGCGCGCCAAGCTGGATGAGGAAGGCATTGAGCGCGCCGTACTGGCCAAAGATCTGCCGGATGCCGATCGCGCCGACAAACGGCGGCAGGATCATCGGCACCAGCACGACGGCGCCGAGCAATCCGCGTCCGGGAAACACAAACCGGTCCGAGATGAAAGCCAGCGGCACCCCGATCAGAAACGCCGCCGCCGTGGTCGAGCAGGCGAGCCGGAACGCATTGAAAAAACCTTCGAGGTAAACCGGATCGCGCAGCACCGCGCCGACGTAGCCGGGCGTGAAGCGCCCGTCCGCATTGATGAAACCGCCCTTCAGGATCTGGAAAACCGGCCAGACGAAAAACACCGCGAAAAACACCGCGGTCAGGAGAAAGACGAAGCGCGCGAAGCGAGGCGACACGCCGCGGAGTCTGCCCCGCCCGTCCGCCGCCGCTCAAGCCCGGAAGTGAAGCCCCCCCCCCCCCTCCCCCCCCTCCGGGTGTAATTGAAAGTGGTGGGGAAAGGGGCGAGGCGCTTCGCGCCTCGTCGCAGCGGCAGGAATGCCGCCGCTCCGACTACCACTCCGGACTCGGAAAACAGAAAAACCCGGATGTGTTCCGGGTTTTTGCGGGAATCAGGTTTTCAGGTCCTTCGACTTCAGGAAGAAGGGCTCACCGTATACTGGGGATGCGGGATTTCTTCATCGGTCAGCCAAGGACGAGCCGCCTTGGGCGTGAGCAGCGTGAGCCTGGAAGAGGTAAAGTCATAAATGCCGCCGATCAGGCTCAGCGTGCCGTTCTGGACGCGGGAGTTGAGCGCCGGGCTCAGGGCGAACAGACGGGAAATGCCGGATGTGGCGATTTCGGAGAGCGCCGCATCCAGTTGACGTGTCGATTTGCCGTGCTGCGCCTCGAGCACCTCGGTCGGGTGAACGAGGAACACACAAAGCGGAGCCTTGGAATTGGCCAGTTCATCGGCGATCCGTTGCGTGTCCTCGGCGGTCAGGTTGTTCACATCCACGGGAACCGCGCGGACTTCGCCCGGCTGGGCGTCAACGATCTCGGAAACGGTGGGGGCCAGTTCGGCGCTGGTCACGATCACGGCATCCACGCTCCTGGCAAGGGGAGAGGCAGGCGCGCCCTCGCCCTGGAATTTCGCGTATTTCGGACGGCCCATCCGTACGCGGTGATTGCCGGCATTCAGCTTTCGCACCGCCTCGGATGCCAGGACACGGTAGGCCGTGTTTTCGTTGCCGCCGGACGCCATGTTGGTGGCCACTCCGGAGGAAGAGGCGGAGTCATCGGCTCGCGCAAACGAAACCGAAAGGACCGCAATGGTAAGAATGGAGACGAGTCGGGTTGATTTCATACCCCTTATCTTACCCGAAATTTCCGGAATGCGGTAGTCAGGCAAACACCTGATATTTGATGTCGCGCGAATTTTCCCGAAATCGCCGGAATCGCCCGTTTTTCCCCTCCGGACGGCTGGCGGGCACTTTCGCATCCCGCTTGCCGGGAGCAGGCTGGGAGATCGTTTGTCGCCACGATCAGATTATGCCTTGAGCGAAATCATGGTTCGGGACGGGAGCGGGATTCCTGGTGGCGAAAAAAATCCGCGAAAAAATTCCGGAGCCGGCAACATGCGTCCGCCTGGGCGTTGCAGGCGCAGTATGCGGAGCGTTCCTTCGCCGGTCGAAATCAAGACTCCTTCGCTGTCCTGGCCGAGGAGGGTGCCGGGCGCGGCGGCGCACGCGGGCAGAGGGGGGGGGGGGGAGGAAGGGGAGAGGTCCGGCAGTGCGTCGGCCTGTCCGAAGCGGATCGGTTGTCCGTTTATTTCGACGCTGCAGGCCGGCCAAGGGAAAAGGCCGTTGATGCGGGCGGCAAGGACGGCGGCGGGCTGGCTGAAGTCGAGGGCGGAATCGGCTTTGGAGAGTTTGCGGCAAAAGGTCGCGGCGGCGTGATCCTGCTCCGCAAAGGCGAGCGTGCCGGCGGCGAGTCGCGGGAGCGTCCGGGCGAGCAACGGCACGCAGGCGGCTGCGAGTTGTTGTTCGACATCGGGAGCGGTGTCGCGCGGGCCGATTGACACGTGTTCGACATCGGCCACGGGTCCGGCGTCGAGCTGGCGGACGATCCGCATGAGCGTGACTCCGGTTTCGCGCTCGCCGCTGGCGATGGCGGTCTGGATCGGAGAGGCGCCGCGGTATTTGGGGAGCAGCGAGGTGTGGAGATTGAGGGTGCCTTGCCGCGGCGTGGCGATGAACGCCTCGCGCAGGATGTGGCCGTAGGCCATGACGAGCGTCACATCAGGCTCGAATGCCGCGAGGTCGGCTCGGGTGTCTTCGGTGAGCTTCTCCGGCTGGTGCACGGGCAGCCCGCGGGCGAGCGCCCAGGTTTTTATTGCATTGGGCACGACCTTCTGCCCGCGGCCGACGGCGCGGTCGGGTTGGGTGAATACGGCGACGAGGCGCACCACGCTTCGCTTGTCGTGTCCCCCCCC
>JAISAX010000490.1 GCA_031266495.1 Opitutaceae bacterium | reverse complement strand
GGGGGGGGAGGGGGAGGGGAGGGCGCGGAGTGGTTCATAGTCGCAGGAGGGCGGCGCCCAGGGTGAGCCCGGCGGCAGTGCCGAGCAGGAGCACGCGCTGGCCGGGGTGCGCCCGCCCTTCCTGCCGGGAGAGGTGCAGCGCCAGAGGTATCGAGGCGGAGATGACGTTGCCGTGGCGGGCGAGTGTGATGACAAAACGTCCGGACGGGATGCCGAGTTTGCGTTGCATGATGCGCAGCGGCAGCAGGCCGGCCTGGTGGGGGATGACAAGGTCGATCTCGTCGAGCGTGGTTTCGGCTTCTTCCAGAAATTCGCGCACAAATGGCGGCAGCCGGCGGCTGGCGAGTTCGTGTATGCGGAGGCCGTCCATGTGGAAGAGATAGTCCGCGTGCCGGGATTCCTGATACTGCCAGCCCGGGAGTTCGAGGCCTCCGCCGCGCACGGTGCAGAAATCGGCGCCTTCGCTGAAGGTTGCCATCCGGCAATGGAGCAGGGCGGGCGGATCGGTCCGGAGGAAGGCGGACCGGGGCGGGAAATCGCCGGCGGTTTCGACAACAAATGCAACGGCGGCATCGCCAAACAGCGTGGCTGATCCGGGTTGCGCCCAGTTCATGCCGAGGGAGGCGATTTCCGAGCAGACAATCACCACGCGGCGAAAACGACCGCAGGCCAGATGCGAGGCGACCATGTCGAGCGCACAGAGAAAGCCGAGGCAGGTGCAGTTGACATCCATGCAGGGGACGCCCGCCCATGCGGGACCGAGTTCGCGTTGCACGAGGCAAGAGGTGGCGGGCAGGGGGCGGGAGCCGATCGCCGAGGCGCACACGAGAAGGTCGGTCGGCGACTCGTCGCCGGAATCGCCCAGCGCGGCACGAATCGCATGGGCTGCCATGACGGGCGATGATTCGGTGGCGGGGTCTGCATAGTGGCGGTGATGGATGCCGGTTTTTTCCCCGATCCAGCCAGCGGATACGCCGAGGCGTGTTTCAAGTTCGGTGTTCCCGACGCAGCGGCGCGGCAAATAACATCCGCTGCCCGCAAGTCGAAGCGGTCGGGAAATGGCGACGGGTTGCCTGGCGCTGGAGCTGCCGATGGAGGTTGGCTGGATGGACATAAAGGGACGAAGGTGACGGTTGATTTTTGGCGGTGGCGGCGCGATTGCCAATATGGATTACGGATAACCTGGTCGCAGGAGTTACCGGGGCGTTGAATGCGGGTTTTCGGGAAACGTGAGCGGGTGTTCGCGGCGGGAAAAAATTCCGGTCAGTGCGCCGACGGTACCTCCAACAAGGTGCGCCAGCGGCACCGGGACAAAGGCATGGGCGGTGTCGGCAGGCGAGGGGGTGTTGTTATTGGCAACAAATAGCGTGGCGCCCGAAAAAATTTCGTAGCCGCATTTGGCAACCAGTCCGGCGAGGGCGAGCGTCCCGAGGACGACAGAAAACGGGTGGCGGGGACGGCAGGCGAGTCCGTCGCGGAGGATCCGGGTCGCGACAAGCGTAAAGAGGGCGGCGTCCAGGCCCGAGAGGCCGCGGTAGGTGATGAATTGCGGTTGGGCGATCCAGACGGTCAGGACGATGAGCGGCGCGGCCAGCGTGAGCGTGAGGACCGTGGCGAAGCGCGACCAGCGTTCGGCCATCGTGCCGAGGACGAGGAGGGCAAAGACATCCCAGGCCAGATGGTTTTTTCCGAAGTGGACAAGGTGCGAGGTGTAGAGCGGCCAGATGGCGCCCTGCGCCAGGAAGCTGGCGCGATCGAACTGGGCAAGGGTGGCAACACCCGGAGGCAGCACCGCGACCAGCAGGGCCGCGGCGGCAAGGGCGAGTGTGACGAGCGGGAGGCTCGGAACAAATACGCGAAATCGGGACATGGCTGGCGGTGGAATTACTGAAGTTGCGGATGTGTTACACCGGCGGAAAACCGGAGCGGCGGGAGCGGCGGTCTCCAGACCGCTGCGACGACGCGAAGCGTCGCCGGGCTGAAAGGCGAAGGGCCGGAGTGGCGAGGCGGAGTGGAGTGGAGTGGAGTGGAGTGGAGTGGCGGAGAGGCAAGGGGCGAGGCGCGTTGCGCCTCGTCGCAGCGGCAGGAATGCCGCCGCTCCGGCGTTATGGTTTACTGCTGGCACGTGGCGCGTCTGCCGAGGTGCGCGGCCTTGGCGAGGAAGACGAAGAAGATCATCAACGCCACGTCCTTGCCGTCGAGCGCGCCGAGGCCAGAGTAACCCGGTCTGGTGGTCACACGGATTTCCTCCGGCGTCTCCTTGATGCGCACCTTGAAATCGTTGAGTTCCGTTTTCAGGTTGACCGTCAATTCCTCGGCGGCTTGCGCGAAACTCTGTCGCGAATCTTCCATCAGATTTTTCTCCATGCCCACCAGGGTCGAGTGGTGTTTCACCAAGCTGGTGCCGCTTGCGCGAAACAGCAGTCGCCGGCTGGCGATGTCGTACACCACGGCTTCCATCAGGGTGGCCGTGTCGTTTTTCTGCGCGGGCACCATGTAGGCGCCGACGATGGTCCAGTAGCTCAACGTGTACGGCGTGTCCGTGGTGACCTGGGTCTGGTCGTAGGCCAGCAATACGATCACGTCGATGGCGAGCATCGAGCGCAGTTGGTCGAGGTTGTCGAAACTTCCGCCCGGGCGCAGGTACGTGGTCGGGATGATTTCGATGCCCGAGACATAGGGAAGCGCCCTGAAGTCTGCGCTTGTCTTGCGAAGCAGGCGTGCCTTTTCCGTTTCCGAAAGCCGTTGCGGGCCGCATCCCGTACCCGGCGGCGCGAATGCGATGCCTACGCGCAGCGGCAGGTTCAGCGTCGGCACGGATGGCAATACGACCGGCTGCTGCGAGGGGTACAGGAATTGCACCACGCTGCTCGCTTGCGTGCTTTTGGTCGGGTGAATCATGAGGCAGCCCGGAAGGAGGGCCAGGACCAGCATGGAAATCAGGGGAGGGATGAGGTGGTTCATGGGTGGCGATCGTTTGATGGTTTTCACGAATTCTCCGCGCTTGTGTGTGGTTTCCGGATCGCGGGTTTTCTGCAAAACGCAGACGTGATGCCAGCCAGTGCGGTGAAGAGCACGATCAACGCCGCATCGGTCGATCCGAACGCTCCGCCGCCTCCGCCGCCGCCGCTGTAGGGGTGGCTCACGTGGGGGGCGGGTTGCGAATACGTGGGTTGTTGCGCATCGACCTGGTAGTTTTTGACGGGCTGCTGCGCGCGGGCGCTTTGCGCGGTGCGTTCGGTGGCGATGCGGTCGCGGTTTTTGCGATCGATGCCGCGTCCGGCGAAGGTGGCGTCGTCGAGGACGACCATCGCGGTGTGGTCGGTGACGAGCTGATACTCCACTCCGAGATGCGTGATCGCTTCCTTGCTCTCGGCGGGCGGGAGTTGGCCGATGGATTCGAGTTGCTCGAGTTGCTCGATCTGCGCGAGGGCCCAGAGGCGTTCGATCTCGGGATTGTCGGTGTCGGTCTCGGGGAAGTTGAACGTTGTGGTGTAGGTCTTGTCCTCGCCGGTGAGCTTGGCCTTGAGCTGGACGGTGGCCTCGCCGGCGCTGTCGTATCGGCCAAATATGACAAGCTGCTGTCCGCGGTAGATTTTTTGCGGGTAGTCGCCGGTGGTTTCGGTGACGCGGGCGCCCTTGAACTTGAAGGAGGCGTCGTGCAGGGACTCGAAGGCGATTTTCGATTTGGCGAGGAGAATCTGGCCGACGATGTCATCGTCGTTGGATACACCCGCGTAAAAACCGCCGGTGGCGTCGGCCATCGTCCGCATGAGCGGCCAGTTGGAGTTGTTGCCCATGAGGAATCCGAAGAAACGGATATCGTATTTTTTCAGGAGCGCGTGAAACGCCTTCGGATCGACGACGCCTTGGTTGGCGACGCCGTCGGTGACGAGGACGATGCTGCTGGCGCGGTCGGCGTCGAGATCGCGCAGGGCGAGCTGGAGGCCGGCGTAGATGTTGGTGCCGCCGTTGGGGGCGAGGCTTTTGACGAGTTCGACGCCGCGCTCGACGTTGGCGCGGGTGGCGGGCGTCCAACCGAGGACTTCGCGGCCGGAGTTGTTGAAGGTGACGATGCGGAAGCGGTCGGTCTCGCGCATCTGGCCGAGGGCGCGGGCAACGCCGTTGGCGAGGGTGGTGATCTTGCCGTGCATGGAGCCGGATACGTCGAGCACATACGTGTAGTCGGCGCCGCGCGTGATGGGTTGCAGGTCGATGCCGGGCGTGACGACCATCATGAAGGCGCCGGGTTTGTCCTTCGAGGCGCGGTAGGGGATGACTTCGACGCGGCCAGGGAGGTTGTCGGCGAGGCGGTAGTAGAGAACAAAATCGCGTTCGAGCTTCGCGTCGGGGCGGTCGAGCGAGAGCGTGTAGTGGCCGGTATCCAGTTTCCGGATGCTGGCGGCGTTTTCAAAGCCGGGCACGCGCACGTCGTCGATCGGCCAGGCGGATTTGATCTCGATGTTGAATACGAGCCGGCCGGGGCCGCCGCCTTCGACCTGGCTGTTGGCGGGTTGCCAGAAATTGCGGGCGGCGTCGTCGGTGCCGCCGTCCTCGAGCGGATAGTGGTAGCGACCGACGCCGGTGTCGATTTCGAGCGGTTGGTAATAGACGAATGTGAGCTGCGTTTCGGCATTGGCGCGGACGGGGGTGACGCGGAATTCGTAGGTCTGGCAGGTGTTTTTCGAGGCGAGGCCCGCGTCGTTGCCTTTTGTTTTTTCGTCTTCGTAAACGGCCTGGGCCTCGGTCTTCGGGAGGACTTCGCCGCGGAGGATTTTTTCGCCGGCGTGGATCGTCACTTCGGAGAGGCTGGCGCTTTTCGGGACGGGAAACGCGTAAACGGCCTCAAGGTCAACGGAGTTGGGGTTGAAAAAGATCTGCGTGACTTCGGTGCGGGCGAATCCGTTGTTGATGGTGACATCGACTTGATGTGACCGGATCCGGATCGGGGCCTGCGGCGAGCCGACAGGCGTGAGCGTGCCGGCGCCGCGGGCGGTTGCCATGAGGGCCCAGGGCAGGGCGGCAACAATGGAGAATCCGATGAAGGCAAGGACGCGGCGGACTGTGGATGGACGTTGGATGTGGTCTTGGTTTTTCATGACGCCTGATGCCTTTGCTGGATGTGTGCCAGGTTTTGGGCATGTTGGGTTAGGTATTTTATTACAAGGTGTTGTGGTATTCCGGTAATTATTTCGGATTCATGTTTTGACAAAAAATGTCAGCATGGATGGCGTTTTATGTATGAAGATGAAGTTGCCGCGATTGTTTCTGGAAGAAGACCGTCCGTTTGCCGAAGCGGTGCGGCGGATCAATGCGACCAATCCGTTTTTGCCGGAGCGGATCGCCCGGGAGCGCGACGCGCTGGGCGAGGGTTTCGTGGGGGAGGGGGCCGCCTGGAATACGTTGCCGCCCTCGGAAACGAGCCACCCCAATCATATGCGTCTGACGGAGCGGATGGAGGCGGTGATCGAAAGGACGCGGGACGCCTGGCCGCGCGATGGCCGGGTGGCCCGGGAGGAGGCGACGGCTTACGGCGAACTGGCCGGTCTCTGGCTTTACCATACGTACATGCAGCGGTTCGACCGCGTGATCCGCGCGTCCGAAGCCGCGCACGGAAAGGCGGCGGAACCGGGGGCGGCGGGGATGGCGGGCAAGGCAGGGACGGCGGACGCGGGGGCAAAACCGGTGCGCGTGGAGTTCTTTCAGGCCTTCCGGGCGGATGTGGAGCGGTTGCTGGCGTTGCCCGGGTTGCGATTGCTGGAGGGGCAGCCGGTGGAGCATCTGTTCGCGTGCGCATTCCAGATCCGGCGGGCGTTTCATCATATTTTCCGTTCGCTGGCGGGCGGCTCGGCCCCGATGGCGCGGTTGCGGGCGGCGATCTGGCAATCGATTTTCACGCACGACCTGCCGCGCTACCGGCGGACGTTGTATGCGCGTATCGGGGATTTCGCCACGCTGGTAACGGGTCAGTCGGGCACGGGCAAGGAGCTGGTGGCGCGCGCCATCGCGTTGTCGCGGTATCTGCCCTACGACGTGCGGCGTGGCGGGTTCACGGATGATTTTTCGACGGCGTTTTTTCCGCTCAACCTCGCGGCGCTCTCGCCGACGCTGATCGAGTCGGAGCTGTTCGGGCATCGGCGGGGGGCGTTTACCGGCGCGCTGGCGGACCGGGCGGGCTGGATGGAAGTGTGTTCCGCGACGGGTTCGGTGTTCCTCGACGAGATCGGCGAAGTGGAAACGGGGATACAGGTGAAGCTGCTGCGGGTGTTGCAGTCGCGGACGTTCCAGCGGCTGGGCGACACGGAGACGCGGCGGTTTTCGGGGAAAATCATCGCGGCGACCAACCGCGACCTGTCGGCGGAGATTCGCGCGGGGCGGTTTCGCGAGGATTTTTATTACCGGCTCTGTTCCGATGTGGTGCGCACGCCGTCGTTGCGCGAACAGCTCGACGCGTCGGGGACGGAGCTGCCGTTGCTCACCGGCTATGTGGCGCGGCGTCTGCTCGGCGAGGAAGAGGGCGAAAAATTCGGACGCGAGGCGGTGGCCTGGATCGAAAAAAATCTCGGGCCGCATTATGGGTGGCCGGGCAATTTTCGCGAACTGGAGCAGTGCATGCGCAACCTGCTCGTGCGCGGGGAGTATCGCCCGGCCTTGCCGGCGGAGGGGGCGCCGTGGTCCGGAGCGGGGCAGGGGAGGGAAGCGGGCGGGCGCGGGGAGGCTGACTGGAATGCGTTGCTCGGGCCGGGAAAATTGACGGCAGAGGAGGTGTTGCGTCGCTATACGCGCCATGTCCACGCGCAGGCGATCACGGTGGAGGAAACCGCCCGCCGCCTCGATCAGGATCGCCGCACGGTGAAGGCCCGGCTGGAGGCGGAGGATGCGCAGGCGGTGGCATCCGGCGCTTGAAGCCGGCCGGTCCCGCCGCTTCTTTTCACACGATGATCGACGGCATATGGGAACCTCGGGGGGCGGAATTCGGCGGACAGGCGGTGCCTCCGCCGGGCCTGCTCATGACGATCGAGGCGGATCGCTATACGATCACTCGCGAAGGTGGCGAGCGCGACGCGGGCCGGATCGAGATCTCCGGCGACAGCAGCGCAGGCTGGCACGAGATCGATATCGTCTGCGAACAGGGCATCGGAGCCGGCCGGCGGCTGCGCGCCATCATGCGGCGGCGCGGAAACCTGCTCCAGCTCTGCTACCACGCGGAGGAAAACGGCGAGCGGCCGCAGGCGTTTGTGTCGCGGCGCGGGTCGCTGGCCGTGCTGGTCCGCTACCGCCGGAGCGGGGATGGCTGACGCATGCGGCCGGGGGGGGGGGG
>JAISAX010000480.1 GCA_031266495.1 Opitutaceae bacterium | reverse complement strand
CCTTCAGCTTGCTCCTCAGCCGGGCCATCCCATTGCCTCCCAGCACCCTCAGCTCCTTCAACTCTTCTCTCTTCTTCTTCCTCTTCCTCTCTGGGTCAGAATCTATAGGGGTCTTTCTGTACCTATACTTTTTCCTCTTGACCGCCTTGGCTTCATGGCAGAATGGATGGCAGTATGCGCCGGGGCAATCGAACCCGTGCGAGAGGCCTTCACTCAAAACTCTCCAATGTCTGTTCACTCTCTTCCTCTCGCGCCTCGGCTTCGGCCCCTCCCGGCCTGCCTCCGTCCGCTCTCCCCACTCTCTCCGCCCTCCAATATCAATCAATAATACCAATACTTTTTCCTCTTGACCGCCCCGGCTTCATGGCAGCCACAGGCGGATTGGCGGGATTGGCGGGAGCGGCGGTCTCCAGACCGCTGGACGACGCGCAGCGTCGCACGGTTCGGAGGCGAGGCGCGTTGCGCCTCGTCGCAGCGGCAGGAATGCCGCCGCTCCCACGGCGGGCGGGTCGCCCGCGCCACTTTTTTTTAACCGATGACGTTTCACGCTCCGGAATGGTTTTTTGTGGTGCCCGCGCTCGTGGTGGCGGGATGGCGGTTTCGCGCGCTGCGGCTACACGAGCCGGTGCGCGCGCTGGCGTTGCTGGCGCTGGTCGTGGCACTGGCCGATCCGCGGGCGCGGGTGGGCGGGAATGCGCTGGATGTGTGGGTGCTGGCCGACCGGTCGGATTCGGTCGCGGCAACGGCGGCGGCGCAGGCGGGCGAGGTGGCGTCGATCCTGGAGCGCTCGAAGCGTCCGGAGGATCGGGTGTTTTTTGTGGACTACGCGGTCGATGCGGTGCGGCGCGACCAGGGCGACCCCGTGTTTCGCGGCGGCACTTCGCTGACGCGCACGGGCGTGGCGCTGGAACTGGCTCTGGCGCAAATGGCGGAGGACCGGGCCTCGCGGTTGCTCGTGCTTTCGGACGGTTTTTCAACAACACCGCTCGGCGACGCGGCGGAAAAGGTGCTGCGGCGCGGCGTGGCGCTCGATTACCGGCTGACGGGTGACGGGCTGGCGGAGGATTACCGCGTGGGCGCGGTGAGTGCGCCGGCGCGGGTGCGGCCGGGCGAGGCTTTTCTTGTGGAGTTTGTGATTGCGGGGCGCGGCGGCGCGGGTGCGGGTGCGGCGGCTTCCGCAGCGGAGGCGGTGCGGGTGTCGTGGGAGGTGTCGCGCGACGGGCGGGTGGCGGCGCGAGGCGTGGCGGAGTTGCGCGACGGGGTGGCGCGGGTGCGGCTGACGGACCGGGTGGGGGGGGGCGGGGGCGCGGTGCGCTACGAGGCGGCGATCCGGCCGGCGTCCGACGCGTATCCGGAAAACAACCGCGCCGGGGCGTGGGTCGAGGTGGCGGGCGGGGCGCGGGCGCTGCTGGTGACGAATTATCCGGACGATCCGGTCGCGGGGTTTTTGCGGGCGCAGGGTTTCGGTGTGGAGATCGTGGATACGCCGCCGGCGTTGGCTGCGTTGTCGGCGGCGTCGCTGACGGGGGCGCGGCTGGTGGTCTTCAACAATGTGCCGGCGCATCGTGTGGCGCCGGGGTTCCTGGGCGCGCTGGATTTTTTTGTGCGCGAGCAGGGCGGGGGTCTCTTCATGGCGGGCGGGGAAAACAGTTTCGGCGCGGGCGGGTACTTTTCGTCGCCGGTCGATCCGCTGCTGCCGGTGTCGATGGAGCTGCGCAAGGAGCACCGGAAGCTGGCCACGGCGATGGCGATCGTGATGGACCGGTCGGGCAGCATGGCGGCGAGCGCGGGCGGCGGTTTGTCGAAGATGGACCTGGCGAACACGGGCGCGGCGCGCGCGGTGGAGTTGCTGGGCGAGATGGACGCGGTGGCGGTGTTCGCGGTGGATTCGACGGCGCACGAGATCGTGCCACTGACGGCGGTGGGGCCGGATCGCGCAAAAATCATCAACGCTGTGCGGCGGGTCGAAAGCATGGGCGGCGGCATTTTTGTTTACGAGGGGCTGGCGGCGGGCTGGAAGCAGTTGCAGCGGGCGCGGACGGGGACGCGGCATCTGATCCTGTTTGCCGACGCGGCGGATTCGGAGGAACCGGGCGATTACAAAAAGCTGCTCGCGGAGATGCGGGCGGGCGGGGCGACGGTGAGCGTGATCGGGCTCGGTTCGACGGCGGATTCCGATGCGCGTCTGCTTGAGGACATCGCGCGGCTGGGCGGCGGGCGGATGTTTTTTAACGCCAACCCGGCGGACTTGCCTGCGATTTTCGCGCAGGAAACGGTGTCGGTGGCGCGGTCGGCGTTCATCAGGGAAAGGACGGCGGGCGAGGGCACGCCGGGCTGGACGGAGATCGCGGCACGGGCGCCGCAGTGGCCGGCGGCGGTGGATGGCTACAACCTGAGTTATCTGCGCGACGGGGCGACGGCGTCGTACGTGACGACGGACGAATACCGGGCGCCTCTGGTGGCGGCGTGGGCGCGGGGCGCGGGGCGGGTGGCGGCGGTGTCGTTCCCGCTCGGCGGCGAGCACTCGGCGGCGGTGCGCGGGTGGGTCGGGTACGGGGATTTTGTGCAGACGCTGGGTCGCTGGCTGGCGGGCGAGAACGTGCCGCCTGGCCTGGGCCTGCGGACGAAGATCGAGGGGGAACGGTTGTCGGTGGAGTTGCTCTACGACGAAACGTGGGCGGCGCGTGTGGCGGCGGACGGGCCCGTGGTGATGGTGGCGGAAGCGGGCGCGGGCGCGGAGGGCGGGCCGGAGCGGACGCGCGGGTTGTTATGGGAAAAGATCGAACCGGGGCTGTTTCGCATGACGACAAACCTGCCGCCGGGCGGCCGGGTGCGCGGGGTGGTGCGCGTGGGGAAGGCGACGTTGCCGTTCGGTCCGGTGACGGGCGCGAGCGGGGCGGAATGGAGTTTCGAGCGGGCGCGGGTGGAGGAGTTGCGCCAGCTTGCGGTGCGCAGCGGCGGACGCGAGCGGCTGGACCTGGCGACGATCTGGGATTCGCCGCGGGTGGTGTCGGAACGGAGTCTGCGCGGGTGGGCGCTGGCCGGTGCGCTGGCGCTGGTGCTGCTGGATGCGTTGCTGACGCGGCTGGATGTGTCGCTGACGAGGTGGCGGAAGCGTATAGCGTAGGGGCGCACTTCACGTGCGCCCGTTGTCCTCCGCCTAACATCAGTTCTTCATCGCTCCGCATCAGCGGGGAGGAGAAGGGGGGCAAATCAGTTGACACGATGTGCAAAACCTTGATTCCCGCCGGCCACTCCGGCCTAATCGCAACCCCCCTCATGCTATCGACTCTTCTTTCCGCCGCTCTCAATGGTATCGAAGCCCAACCCGTCCACATCGAGGTCAACACCGGCGAACGGGGCGAATGGAAACTTGTCCTGGTCGGGCTTCCGGACTCCGCCGTCAAGGAATCCGGCGACCGCGTCTCCTCCGCTCTCGCCAACAGCGGTTTCTCCCCGCCCCGCACGCGCACCACGATCAACCTCGCTCCCGGCGACCTGCGCAAGGAAGGCCCGTTTTACGACCTGCCCATCGCGCTCGGCATGCTCGTCGCCACCGGACAAATCGCCGCGCCCGCCATCGGCAATTACCTGATCGCCGGTGAACTGGCCCTTTCCGGCGCGACCCGTCCCGTGCGCGGCGCGCTGGCCATTGCCCGGCTCGCCCGTTCGCTCGGTTGCCGCGGACTCGTCCTCCCCGCTCAATCCGCCGTCGAAGCCGCCCTCGTCGAAGGTCTTGACGTGTTTGCCGTCAATTCCCTGGCCGAAGCCGCACGGTTTCTCTCCGGCCCGGCTTCTGGCCCGGGTTCTGACCCGGGTTCGGGAGCGGCCTCCCCCCCCTCCCCCCCCCTCTCTCTTGAACCCGTCCGGCATGACGACGCGCTCCGGTTGCTCCGCACCTCCGGAGAGCATGTCGGTGACTTCGCCGAGGTGAAGGGACAACAGGCGCTGCGTCGCGCCGTCGAGGTGGCCGTCGCCGGCGGGCACAACCTCATCATGGTCGGACCGCCCGGCTCCGGAAAATCCATGATCGCGAAACGCATCCCCTCGATCATGCCCGCGCCCACGCTCGACGAGTCGCTCGAAATCCTCGCCATCCATTCGGCGGCGGGGCAGACGATCTCGTGCGCCTCGGAATTCGGACGACGCCCGGTGCGCTCGCCCCACCACACGATTTCCGACGTCGGACTGCTCGGCGGCGGCACCATCCCCGGCCCCGGTGAAATCTCGCTCGCCCACCACGGCGTGCTCTTTCTCGACGAGTTGCCCGAATTCAAACGCTCCGCGCTCGAAGTGTTGCGCCAGCCGCTCGAGGACGGCGCGGTCACCATCTCGCGCAGCGCCGGCAAAGTCACGCTACCCTGCGGTTTCATGCTCGTCGCGGCGATGAACCCCTGCCCCTGCGGGTATCTCGGCGACCCGAGGCACGAGTGCCGTTGCGGCCCGACGCAAATCCAGCGTTACCGCGCCCGCATCAGCGGTCCGTTGCTCGACCGCATTGACATCCACATCGAAGCGCCCGCGCTCGCCATCGGCGAACTCCGCTCCGCCGCCCCCGGCGAACCCTCCGCCACCATCCGCGACCGCGTGCAAGCCGCGCGCGACCGCCAACTGGCGCGCTTTCGCGGCAGCCGCACGCTCGCCAATGCCCGCATGACCCACGCGCAAATCCGCGAACACGTCCCGCTCGACGCCGCGCTCGGCGACCTCCTGCAACAAGCCATGGAACAACTCTCGCTCTCCGCCCGCGCCTGGGACCGCATTCTCAAGGTCGCCCGCACCATTGCCGACCTCGCCTCCAGCGACCGCGTCGAAAGCAACCACCTGCTCGAGGCCATCCAGTACCGCAGCCTCGACCGCAACCTTTTTTACTGAGGGACTTCCAAAAAAAGATTTTTGAACAGAAGATAACAAAGGAAACAAAGATCAAACCAACGAAGAGGAGTTTGTAATTTAGCCGAAATCAGAATATTATATGTTTTATTTCAAATATCTTCTTTGTTTCAGGCCTTCGTTATCTTCGTTTCCTTCTGTTCAAAAATGTATTTCCGGATCCTCTCTTGATATCAAGTGTTCAATGTTAAATGTTCTTCCGTTTGTTGCCATGTAACATTGCCGGCGCGTAACATCAGTGAAGGACTGAAGGACTGAAGGACTGAACCTGAACGGAAACTGCGCAATGGCCCTGCTTGCCCAAGGCAACGACTACTTCGGTCCGGACGGTTTTCCTGTCACCATCCGGCGCGCCACCGCGACCCGTCCCCCCGCTCCCCCCGGCAAACCGTCACACCCGCATGACTACACGGAAACCGCGCACTGGCACGACTTCTGCGAACTCGTCATCGTGGCGGGCGGACGCGGCCGGCACCTCCTCGAAGGCGAATCGTTCCACGTCTCCACCGGCGACGTATTTGTTGTTCAGGGACGGCAGGTTCACTCCTTCCGCGACCGCGAAGGACTGGCGCTGATCAACGTGATGTACGACCCGGCCCGCCTCCCCCTCCCCTTCGGGCTGCTCCGCCGCCTGCCCGGCTACAACGCGCTCTTCATGCTGGAGCCGACCTATCGCAGCGCGCACCACTTCTCCAGCCGCCTCCACCTCGGACGCCGCGACCTCGGCGGCGCGGAGGCACTCGTGGAACGGATCGAAGCCGAGTCCTCGCAAGGCCAGGACGGCCACCAGGCCGTGCTCCTCGCCCTGCTCGTCGAACTCATGGTATTCCTCTCCCGGCGCTACGGCGAAAGCGACACCACCGAAAGCCGCGCCCTCCTCCACGCCGGACAACTCGTCAGCACGCTCGAACAACACTTCCGCGAACCCTGGACGCTGGCGCAACTCGCCAGGCACGCCCGCCTCTCGCGCACGAACCTCCTGCGCATTTTCCGGCAAGCCACCGGCCAGTCGCCCATCGATTTTCTCATCGGCCTGCGCGTCGAGGCCGCCCGACGCCTCCTCCGCCAGAGCGATCTCGACATGACCGCCATCGCCCTCGAATGCGGCTTCACCGACGCCAGCTATTTTGCCCGCCAGTTCCGGCAAGTCTGCGGACTGACCCCGTCCGCCTACCGCCGCCAGACGCGGGGAGCCGCTCCCGGGAAACCCTCGTAGCCCCCCCCCTCCCCCCCCCCCCCCCCTCTCTCCGCGCACAGCCCGATACGCCCCTTGTCCGATCCTGCTAACCGGACCGCCGGAATGGTCTTTTTGTGAAAGCAACCGTGCGCCCCCTCCTGTTATACTGTGTGCGAACATCCATTCTCCCGCTCCCTCCCCCCGCCGCTCCTGCCGCCACCCACCCAAACCACCCCCATATACCATCCCGCCCCAAACACCCATCAACAACATTAAACCCACCACCCGCACCCAAAACAATTTACCCCAAATCGGCCGCAA
>JAISAX010000279.1 GCA_031266495.1 Opitutaceae bacterium | reverse complement strand
CCTCCCCTTCCTTCCCGAAAAACTGTTTCTCATGCATCCCCACCTGCATCCCCTGTTGTCCGCCGCCGCCGCCGCCATCCTGACGATTGCGGGCAACCACCTGGCCGCCGAACCGGCCGAACTCCGCCAGACCGCCGACGGCCACTGGCAACTCCTCCGCAACGGCGAACCATTCGAAATCCGCGGCGTGGGCCGCCTGACCCACCAGGAACTGGCCGTGGCCTGCGGCGCCAACACGATCCGCACCTACACCTCGGGCGATCCCGCCGATCCCGCCACGGTAGCGGAAATCCGCGGACAAATGGACGAAGCGCATGCCCGCGGACTGGCATTTATCCGCGGACTCCACCTCCACCGCGAAAGCGCCGGCTTCAGTTACGCCACCCCCGCCGACCGGCAACGCCAGCGCGACCGCATCCGCGCCACAGTACGCGCCTTTCGCGACCACCCCGCCATCCTGATCTGGGGCCTGGGCAACGAAGCCGAAGGACCACGCACGAAAAAAGCGCAACCCGAATTCTGGCGCGAACTCGACCAACTCGCCCGCATCATAAAAGAAGAAGACCCGCACCACCCCGTGATGACGGTGATCGCCGGCTCCAGCGCCTGGCGCATCAAGGCCATCCACGACTATTATCCCGCGCTCGATATCCTCGGAGTGAATACCTACGGAGGAGCGGCCACCCTGCCCGGCAGACTCGACGCGGCCGGCTGGACGCGCCCGTTCATCCTCACCGAATTCGGCCCCCGCGGACACTGGGAAGTGCCCAAGACCAAATGGGGCGCCCCCGTCGAACCAGACAGCGAAGCCAAAGCCGCCAACTACGAGCGCGGCTACCTCGGAGCGAGCGCCGATCCGCGAGGACGATTTCTCGGCGCCGTATGTTTCGTTTGGGGATACAAACAGGAAATCACCGGCACCTGGTACGGCATGTTTCTGGAGACCGGGGAAAAAACGCCCGCAGTCGATTACATCACCCACGTTTATCAGAACCGCTGGCCGGCCAACCGCAGTCCCCGCATCGAAGCGCTGACATCGGAGCTAGCCATGAAAACCGTGCCACCGGGAACGACCTTTGCCGCCACGGTCAAGGCCGACGATCCCGAGAACGACCCACTCACCTTCGAATGGAAAGTCATCCGGGAAAGCGGCGAAAAGTGGGCCGAAGGCAACCGCGAGAAAGTGCCCCCCGCCATCGAAGGCTGCATCATCGCCGCCCCCGACCCCGCCCCCGCTGCCGCCGCCGTGGCGGGACCATCCGTGAAGGTGCGCGCGCCCGACAAACCCGGAGCCTACCGCCTGTTCATCTTCGTCCGTGACGGACGCGGCAGCGGGGCGACGCAAAACATCCCCTTCCTCGTAGAGAAACCAAAACCCTGAAATGTCATGAGCATAAACTACACGAAAAGACGGCGCGGAGCCTTCACCCTGGTTGAACTCCTCGCGGTCATTGTCATTATCGGCGTCCTGGCGGCGATCATCCTGCCGGTCGTCTCGAAAGTGCGCGAATCGGCCAAGGTAGCCAAAGGCATATCCAACCTCCGGCAGATCGGCGCGGCCCTCACCCTCTATGCCGCCAACAACCGGGACCAGTTGCCGTATTCCTATCTTTCGGGCGCGGGAGGGCAAAACACCGTCTTTGCGCTCACGCTGTCCGGCTACCTCGACAACACCCGTCAAACCTACCACGGCAGCGACTCGTCGCTGAACCACTACAACGACGTTTTCAAAGACCCCTCGGCCACGGTGCCTGGCGGCAGTCTGCATTTTTCGGCGCATGGCGGGCTGATGCCATCCACGAGCGGAAACCCTCCGGCGACGCCGCAAGTAAAGCTGGGTTTCATCACCGACCCCGCGCGCCTGGCCATCATCATGGACGGTTCCCAGGCCGACGGAGGCGGTGCGGGAGCCAGCATCGGCGCGGCAGGTAGTGTAAAAATCAGCACGACCCGGCTGGCCGATTACGGAGGCAACCCCGACGACCCGGTCCCCGCCTCCGCCGGATTGACCAAAGACAACAAAAAAACGGGTTACATTCGTTGGCGAGTGCGCGGCAACACCGCCGCCAAATTCCTCTTTGTCGATGGCCACGTGGCCGTGAAAAAAATCGGCGAACTGAGATACAGCAACCTCCTCATGGATTGAGCGCTGGCGGCGGGCGAGGCGGAAGAATCATGGGCATCCTGCCCATGATTCCGGCGTGGCACGGGCTTCCAGCCCGTGGACGTTGCCTCACCGCGTGGCACGGGCATCCTTGCCCGTGGACGTTGCCCCTCCGCGAATCATGGGCTGGAAGCCCATGCCACTTTGCGGCGCTTCGCGCCGTCCACGGCCAGGATGGCCGTGCCACCGGGATCATGCCTGCGTGCGAATTGTCCTGACAACCGGCGGCGAATCCGCACGAACAGACGGTTGCCATGCGCACGCTCCACCTGTTGCCCACGTTTCATCACGACATCGCCTACCTGCGGCGGTGCGACGAGTACCTGCCCGATTGCGAGAAGATCATCGACGAAGCCTTGCGCATCCTGGCCGCGGAGCCGGACTACACCTTCATGATCGAGCAAGTTTACCTGCTCGACTGGTATTGGAAAAAACGCCCCGGGCAGCGCCCCGCGCTGAAACGGTTTTACGACGAAGGCCGGCTGACGGTCGCGCCGGGGATGTGGACCGTGCCCGATCTCAACCTGCCCGACGGCGAGTCACTGCTCCGGCAGGTGCGGATCGGCAAGGCATGGATCGCCGACAAACTGGGCGGCGAACCACGCGTGTGCTGGATCGCCGATTGCTGGGGGCACCCCCCGCAGATGCCGCAACTGGCGCGGGAGTCCGGCTATTCCGGATACGTTTTCTGGCGCTGCATGCGGCCGGAAGTGCAACAGGCGGATTTTGTCTGGCGCGGCCTCGACGGGAGCGAGGTGCCCGCCCGATGGCTGGCGCGCGGCTATGCGAACTTGCGGTTCCCGACCGGGGCGACCGCGATCAATGCGGAGGAACTCCGTTTTTCCAATACCGGCGCCGGCAGTCTGGCCGAACTGGTGGCGCAGCTCGACAGCCACTCGGCGCGCGGCGCGGAAAGCGACCAACTCGTCTGCAACGGCGGGGACATGGCGTTTCCGCAAGCCAGCGGTCCGGCCGTGGCCGCACAACTGCGTGAAGCCGGCCTGCCGGTGAAATTCGGTACGCTCGAAACGTTTTTCGAGGCGCGGGTGGCGGCGGCAGGCGGAGCGGCGTTGCCCGTCGTGGAAGGCGAATTCAACAGCGCCCTCACCGGCACCTTCACGAGCAACATCCGCCTGAAACTCGCCAACCGCGCCTGCACGGAACGCCTGCTCGCGCTGGAAAAACTGGCGGCGCTGCGCGGCCGGAAAACCGATTTCGATCCACTGTGGAAACAGCTCCTCAAACAGCAATTCCATGACACGATTTGCGGCACGATCGCCGACGGGGCCTTGCAGGATGCCCTCGACGAGTTTGCCGAACTGGAACGCGACCTCGCCCGAATGGAGTCGCGTATCGGCGGAACAGATGCGGAGGAGGCGGCAGGCGGAGGCGCCGCCGTCGCGGGCTGGTTCAACGGCTGCAGCTTTGCGCGCACCGCATGGATCGACGAGGACGGTTCCGGCGGCGGGGCGCGGCCGGCGTTGCTGGAGTTGCCCGCGCACGGCGAAGCCGCGGCGGGCGCGGCGACATCCCTGGCGGGCGGGCCTGGCGGACGGTTGCCTGAGGAGTTCGTGACACCGCATTACCGCGTGCGCTTCGACCGGCACGGATACATCGCCAGCCTGATCGAGGCGAAGTCGGGCGCGGAGTGCGTATCTTCGCGACCGGGGCCGTTCGGCAGCATCGCCATGGCGCCCGATAGCGGCGACCTGTGGCTCAACCACGAGGGACCGTTGAACGGCGGCGGGTTCGCATCATCGCTCACGCAAAACACACCCGATCCGCTGGTGCGCGGATCGCGCGACGACATCGTTAACCACGGGCCATTCCGGCCCGCCATCACGGAAGTCCGGGTGTTGTTTGCCGGGCCGGAGGCGCTGGTGTTCGAACAGCGCGGGCGGGTGGCCTTCTGGCGTCAGTCGGCGGAGTTTGTCACCACGGTGCGGCTGTGCGCGGCGCTGCCGCGGATCGAGTATCGGACGCGGCTCGTCCCGTGCGGGAAAAATTTCCGGCTGCGGGCGGTATTCGGCACGCCGTTCACGGAGGGCGAGGCGCGTTTCGAGGTGCCGTTTGGCGTGGCGAGACGCGGTCCGGGCGAACATGCGGCCCAGCGTTTCGTTGACCAGTCCATGCCCGGCGCCAACGGGCCTGGACTGGCGGTGCTCAACCGGGGAACGGCCGGCCATGCGGTGGACGACGGTGCGATCCTCATGTCGCTTTTCCGTTCGGTGGCGATGGACTACAAGGCGCCGAGCGAACTGTCGTATGCGGACGGCGTGCCACACGAATTCCACTACGCCGTGCAGGCGCACGCCGGACCCGCCACGGCGGAGCTGGTGCGGGCCGGCGCGGATTTCAACTCGCCGCTTCTGCCGCTCGCCCGCGTGCGGGAAAACCGGGACGGTTTCGTGCCGGAGGGGCCGGACAGTGCTTCCGTGCAGGTCACGTCCCTGAGCCTGGCGGATGACCCGGCCGGGCCGCTCGCCGTGCGTCTGGTGGAAACGGCCGGGACGGATGCGGAGGTAAGGCTCCGCCTCCCCGGAAAGATCGGGCAATGGGCGACTGCCGATGCCCTGGCCCGGCGCACGGGCGAATGGAAGGACGTCGCCGGCGCATGGGCCGGACGCGTATCGAGGCACCGGATTCTGACACTGCTATTCCGGAGTGCTCATCCGTCGGCCTGACGATTGTCAGCGGCCTTTTCCGGCTCCCGGGACGATGCCGCCGGCACGTCGGCCTTCGTCTCCGCGCCGGCGGCATCGTCCGGCGGACGGTAGCGCGTGAGCAGGCCGACCGCGGTGCCGACAGCCACCTTGACCTCGAAGCGCACCGGCAGGCGCTGCTCGTCGCGCGCCAGCCATACGCGGATGCTCCCGCCGCGTTTGAAAATACCGCGCGGATTGGTCTCCATTTTCGGAATCACCAGCAGCGCCTCCTGCTCGCCCGCGGTGGCGGTGGCGATTTTTTCGTAACCCGTCGCATGCAGCGTCAGCGGGTAAATGTGGTTGTCGAAAATCACATGGATGACACGTGTGTCCCCCGGTTGCGG
>JAISAX010000469.1 GCA_031266495.1 Opitutaceae bacterium | reverse complement strand
CCCCCCCCCCCCCCGCGCCCGCCCCCGCCGCCCCCGCGCGCCCCCCGCCGGCCGCCCCCCCCCCCCCCCCCCCCCCCCCCCCCCCCCCCCCCCCCCCCCCCCCCCACAGCCGAGGCCGCGGGCGACGAGGTCGTCTTCGTCCCAGCCGAGGTAGTGGCCGAGTTCGTGCAGGTAGGTGAGGCGCACCTCGTCGCGAAAGATTTCCGGGTCGTCTTCGGCGAAATCCCACAGGTTTTCCAGATACAGAAAAATCTGCGGGGGCATCGGCTGGTCCTGCGAAAGTTCCTCGTTGTAGGCGGTGCCGCTGAAGAGGCCGAGGATGTCGGACTCGAACCCTTCCTCGCGCAGCATGTCCTCGTCGGGCAATGCGTCGAAGTGGATGGTCACGCGTTCGGCGAGCGTGGCGATGTCGGCGGGGAGTTTCCGGCGGGTGGCGATTACCGTGCGTTCGGCGATTTTGACGAGTTGGGCGAGGGTCATGGGAGAGGGGGGGGAGGGAGGGGGGGGGGGAGTTTGTAATCGGGAATGGGTCGTTGATGGCGGACTACGCCCTTGGGCCTCGCCGGAGGGTAATGACACATTCGAGGTGGCGGGTTTGCGGGAAGAGGTCGAAGGGCTGGACGGCGGTCAGTTCGTAGCCGGCGGCAAGGAAGTGGCGCAGGTCGCGCATCTGGGTGGCCGGGTCGCAGCTCACGTAAACGACGGCGCGCGGGCCGTATCCGGAAAGTTGTTGCAGGAACGGTTCGTCGCAGCCCTTGCGCGGCGGGTCGATGATGACGGCGGTGTCGGCGGCCGGAAAGTCGAGGCCGGCGAAGATGGCGGAGGCGTCGCCGGCCTGGAAGGTGGCGTTTTTGCTTCCGATCCCGTTGAGCTCCGCGTTTTGCCGGGCGAAGGCGATGCTGCTCTCGCTGATCTCGATGCCGGCCACGCGTTCGAAGGCGGAGGCGGCGGTGAGGGCGAAGAGGCCGCTGCCGCAATAGGTATCGACGAGAAAACGCGCGCCGCTGGCGGCGGCCTGTTCGCGCACGTAGCCGGTGAAGGCGGGCAGGATGAAGGGGTTGTTCTGGAAAAAATCGCGGGCGAGAAACCGCAGGCGGAGGTCGCCGACGGTTTCGGTGACGATGTCATCGTAACGGGTGGTGACGATGCCGGAGGCGTCGCGAAGCAGAAGCGTGGCGCCGCGTTGGTAGTCGCCGACAGCGACTTTGGCGCGGGTGGCGGCACGGACTTCGGGGAGGCGGGCGTTGATGGCCTCGGTGGCGATTTCGCAACGGGGCACATCGACGATGTCGAAGCGCGTGCCCTGGCGGAGGAAGCCGACCGGGAGCGTTGCCGCCGCCACGGGGTCGTTGCGGTCGCGCGGGGGGTTGACGTGCGAAAAGTTGGAGCGCGGGAGGTTGAAGTGCGGGGTGATTTTTGAGCGGTAGCCATACTGGCGGGGAGAGCCGATGACGGGGGAAACGTCGGCCTTGATGCCGGCCATGTGACGGAGGAGTTCGGCGACCTGGCTGCGTTTCCAGCGGAGCTGGGCGTCGTAGTCGAGATTTTGATACTGACAGCCGCCGCAACATCCGAAGAGGGGGCAGGGGGGCGTGGCGATGCGGTCGGGCGAGGGCGTGAGGACGTCGAGCAGGTCGGCTTCGGAGTAGTTTTTGTGGTTGCGGAAGACGCGGGCGCGCACGCGTTCGCCAGGCAGGGCGAAGGGGACCATGACAACCCATTGCTGTTCGCCGCCGTTGCCGTTGCGGTTGCAGTTGCAGTCGCGGTTGCGGTTGCCGTCGTCATTGCCGTTGGTGGTTGGAGTCAGTGGCACGCGTCCGAGTCCGACGCCAAGATTGGTCAGCGTGGAAATATCCAGCTCGATCCCGGCGTGGTAAGGGAATGGTTGGTCGTTGAGTTTTTTCTTTCTGCCCACGGCACACACGAAACACACAAAATGCAGGAAACGAAGCGGTTTTTATCGGGGAGGCGGAAACGGGGACAATGATCGGGAAAGGTTCGCGGCAGGAGGGGGGGGGAAGAGGGCTGGCGGCGGCGCTATGCGGAGACAGCTTCACGGAAAGTTTCCTGCGCAGACCAGGTGTCCGCCAGCGTTTCCGCCTGCTCGATGACGCGGTTCGTCGAGCACCGGGGCAGACACGCCGGGATTGAGCCGTGCCAGCGACTGCGAGAGCCGTCTGACGAGCACCACTTCGCGGTAACTCGCCCGCTCCGGCGCGGCGCCGTCATGCGCGATGTCGGGACCGAAGACCGTTTCCCAACCGCCTTCGCGAAACCAGCCGAGGCATTGTTGTTCGAGTTGGTCTTCGGTGATCATGTGAGAAGTGAAAAGTGAGAAGTGAAAAGTGAAAAGCTCGGGGATCAGGGAGATTTTAGTTTTTTGACAATGGTAGTAAGGATGGCGGTTATTTGGCAGGCTTCGTCGAGAAGCGATTCGAGTTGGTGCTCGGGAATGGTGCCCGTCGCGGTGAGAAGTCGCAGCCAATAATGGGTTTCGCGGGCTTCTTTGAGGGCTATGGAGTTTTTGGAGAGAAAATCGGCACGGCTTTGACCACCCTTGGATTCTTCCAAATTCGCCCCGATGGAGGTTCCCGAACGCAGCAACTGGTTCGACAAAGTGCGTGAAACACCGGGTCGTTCATCCAGGGCTTGGCACAATTTCACCACCCGCACGGCGAAGGCGAACGCCCGCTCGCCGATCTCCTGCGGCCCCTCACTCCGGCTTCCTCCCGTTTCTAACTTCTCACTTTTCATTTCTCATTTT
Source organism: Opitutaceae bacterium (assembly GCA_031266495.1). The sequence goes on along the minus strand of JAISAX010000469.1, from coordinate 1,593 downwards.
CCCCTTTCTTCCGGTTTCGGCAGCTTTTTGATCATTTGGTCGAAGTCGGACTCATACAGCCGGTCCTGCACGATGCGGTATTTCTCGAACTCGCTCTCGGCGTGGGCTCGGGCGATTTCGGCAGTGACCTTGCCGGCATCCTGCAAAATCTCCCGATCCCAGAGCCGGAGGAATCCGCTCAGGCGTTTTTCCCAGTCGTCCATGGTCATCGGAATTTTCCGCATGGCCTGCATTTCGGCCATGTCGAGGTAGGCGGAGACAATGCGCTGCATCTGGCCCAGCTCGAACTCCGAGAGATAGTTCTTGGCGATGGAAACGTCGTAACGATGGATTTTCCCTTTGGGTGCGCCTTCCCAACTCGTCAACCCCATGTTCTCCTTCCTGTGGTCGGCGCACCCCACGATCACCTCCGCCGCCGTCTGGCCGTGCACAGCGTAGTGCATCTTGTTTTGAACCGCGGCAAAGAAACGCTTCGTTGCCGTTGCGGACGGGTCGTAATCCAACGCGGTGGCGTAAATGTCGGTGATTTTTTGGTAAAACTTGCGCTCGGAGAACCGTATTTCCCGAATCTTCTCCAGTTGGCGCTCGAAGAATTCATCCGTCAGGTTCCCTCCGTGCTTGAGACGTTCATCATCCATTGCCCAACCCTGGATGGTGTAGTCCTTGACGATCTGGTTGGCCCACTTGCGGAACTGGACGGCGCGCTCGTTCTCGATCTTGAACCCCACGGCGATGATCGCCTGCAGGTTGTAGTGTTTCATCTGATACGCCTTGCCGTCGGAGGCAGTTGTTAAGTATTGCTTAACCACTGAAGACTCCTCCAGTTCGTTGTCGCTGAAAATGCGCTTCAGATGCTGGTTGATGGCGGGGATGGAGACATCGTAAAGCGCGGCCATCATCTTCTGCGTCAGCCAGATGTTTTCATCTTCGTAGCGCATTTCAATGCTGGCCTCCGAATTACCGCCAGCCGCCACAAAGGTCAGATATTCCGCCGCCGCCGAGCGAATCAGGGAAACTTCAGTCTTCTTTTTGGCGTGATCGCCGGATGTTGGTTTCTCTTTGCTCATGGAGTCTCAGGCGGTTGGTCCGCCAAGGTGGCGGCGGAGGGCGGTGCGAAGCGTTTGAATCGCCCATCGGGCCAAAGCCGACGAACGTCAATTTCCGATGGTTCCATTCTTCTCCCCCGATTTGATGCTCCGGCGGTACTGGGGCTAATCGTAACCTCGCCCAAATTGTTGTTGGGATACTGGCGCCCGATTTCTTGCTCAATCGCATTCAACCGTGAATCAAGTGAGGCGTATGACGAAACGGGAATTTCGAGCCGAAGCGCCCATGTATAGGTGCCGCCATCCAAATTATCAAAATCGGTTTCATCGAAACGCGCCTCGGCATGTTCACATACTTCAACCAACTCGGTTCTGCCTTGATGCCGGAAAATATCAGCGAGCGTGGCGACTACCTCGGCAGCCGGTTTTGGAAACGTGGCTTCAGTCATGTGTCAGCACCTTCTGTTGAAGTTTTTTCAGTTCTCCGTTCAGCCGCTTTGGCCGCAGCGTATCGCACAGGGTGGCGAGGATGCGGGATTGGAGGTCG